>CAMHUJ010000414.1 GCA_946188175.1 uncultured Ruminococcus sp. | reverse complement strand
AAAATATTTTTTAAGATTTCACGGCTTTTTTTCAAAAAAGGTTGTACGAATAAAAAAAATATGGTATAATATATGATGTATATTTGCAGGCAGTCGGCAGGCACAGCGCCTGCCCGTCCGCCTGATTACAGGATTCAATCCAAGGAGGATACAAAAATGAGCAATGCTTATCCGAAAAAAGCCACAACAGCCGGTGAGGTCAAAATCTCCGAGAATGTGATCCGCTCCATTGCCGGTGTCGCCGCAAAGGAAACCGAGGGTGTTGCCGAGCTTGCTGAATTGCAGAGCTCGTTCCTGATGCCTGCCGCTACGCCTGTCAGCGTTGCCGTTGTCAATGATATGGTTGAAATCACAATCCGCCTTGTTCTGCTCAGCGGCTACCGTCTGAGCAATGTCGCAGAGCAGGTTCAGCAGAAGGTCAAGGAAAATGTCCAGAGCATGACCGGCGTCATTGTCTCCAAGGTGCATGTCGTTGCATCGGATATCATGTTTGAAGACTGATCTCACCGGAAAGGAAAGCACCATGCCGAATATCACAAGACGTGAAATACGCGACAGCGCAATGAAGCTGCTGTTTGAGACAACCATGCGCGACGACCCCGTCGAATCGCTCTATGCGATCGCGGAGGAGATCGACGAGATCACCGTCAATGACGCCGTCCGCACGCTCGTGGACGGTACGCTTGCGCATCAGGACGAGCTGGACGAGCTCATCCAGAAATACAGCCCCAAGCGCAGCATCAAGCGCATCCCCAAGCTGACGCTTTCGATCCTCCGGCTCGCAATGTATGAGATCCGGTACGATGAACTGACGCCGACCAATGCTGCGATCTCCGAGGCGATTCTGCTCGCGGAGAATTACTCCTATTACGAGGAGGATGTCCGGTTCATCAACGGTCTGCTCGGCGCTTATTCGAGAGACCTTGCTGCGCCGGAGACGGCTGAATCATGAAGCTGCTCGGAATCGACACCAGCAATTATACGACTTCCTGTGCGTGGTACGACACGGAAACGGACAGGATCATCCAGAAAAAACAGCTCCTTCCCGTTGCGGAGGGACAGGCAGGTCTGCGGCAGAGCGATGCGGTGTTTCATCATACGCGGCAGCTTCCGCAGATGATCATGCAGCTTGCTGACGCGCTTGACGGTACACCCCTAAAGCCCGATGCAATCGGTGTTTCTGTCTCCCCGAGACCGGAGGCGGGCTCCTATATGCCCTGCTTTCTCGCAGGCAGAGGTGCTGCGGAAATCCTTGCCGCATCGCACGGAATCCCGCTCTATGAAACCTCGCATCAGACCGGACATATTCTCGCGGCGCTGTATTCGGCGGACTGTCTTTCATGGCTCGAACCGGATGCACCGCAGTTTCTTGCATTTCATGTCAGCGGCGGTACGACGGACTGCGTGCGCTGTATTCCCGATCAGAAGGAGATTCTGCGCATCGAACCGGTTGCTGCTTCGCTCGATCTGAAAGCAGGACAGGCAATCGACCGCGTCGGACTGATGCTCGGACTGCGCTTTCCCTGCGGACAGGCACTGGAACAGCTTGCAATGCAGAGTGACAGCAAGGCGCATATGCAGGTAAAGCTGCGTGACGGCTGCTGCTCGCTTTCCGGCGTGCAGAATCAGTGCGAGCAGATGCAGAAGCGCGGTGAAGCCCCCGCGGACATTGCGCGCTACTGTCTCAATTCAATCGCTGCCGTCCTGCGCGCCATGACAAAGGCTGCCGCAGAACAGCACGGCAGAGTGCTCTATGCCGGCGGCGTCATGTCCGATCAGCTGATTCAGAATCAGCTCCGCACACTGCCGGTACAGGCTGCATTTGCAGCGCCGGAGTTTTCCTGCGATAACGCCGCAGGCGTCGCGGTTTATGCAGCAAGGAGGGCGATGTCATGTCAATCCTGAGCGTCAGCCAGCTCAACCGCTATGTTGCCTTCCGCTTGCAGGAAGACCCGAAGCTCCGCACGGTTCTGGTCCGCGGAGAGCTTGCCAATTTCACGCGCAATTTCCGTTCCGGCCACTGCTATTTCAGCATACGGGGTGAAGAAGCATCCGTCAAGGCGGTGATGTTCCGCTCGAATGCGGACAGGCTCCCTTTCGAGCCCGAAAACGGAATGCACGTTATTTTACAGGGCAGCGTGACGCTCTATGAGCGCGACGGTGCCTATCAGATCAATGTCACCGATATGCAGCCGGACGGCGTCGGCGCACAGGCACTCGCCTTGCAGCAGCGCCGCGAAAAGCTCGCAAAGCTCGGATATTTTGCACCCGAGCGCAAGCGTCCGATTCCGATGCTGCCGCAGAAAATCGGCATCGTGACCTCACGAAGCGGTGCCGCACTGCATGATATGCTGCAAATTCTCGAGCGCCGCTATCCGGTCGGGACAGTCTGCATCTATCCGGCACTCGTGCAGGGAGATGCGGCGCCTGCTTCGATTGCCGAAGCGCTGCGGACTGCCGGAACAGACGGCTGCGATCTCATTCTCATGGGACGCGGCGGCGGTTCCAATGAAGATTTGTCCGCATTTCAGTCTGAGGAAGTCGCAGCGGCGGTCTTTCTCTCACCGGTACCGGTCATCAGCGCCGTCGGACACGAAACCGATCACTGCATTGCCGATGAGGTCGCCGATCTGCGCGCACCGACGCCTTCTGCCGCGGCAGAGCTTGCCGTCCCCGAGATCGCTGCATTAAAGGATGCGGTCGCATCGCAGACGGAACGGATGCAGCGCGCCATGCAGAATCTGCTCGATGCACAGGCACAGGCACTGCTGGAGCTCCGGCAGCGTCTGTCCGTCTCCGCGCCGGAAGGACGCCTGAAACTGCTCTCGGCACAGCTTGATACCGTCACGGAAAAGCTGCACCGTGCATTTCAGCAGCAGATTCGGGAAAAATACAACACGCTCAGCATGCAGCTCGAGCGGCTCGAGGCATACAGTCCCGTTGCGATTTTACAGCGCGGCTATGCGCTCGTCTATCATGACAATCAGCTCGTGCGCGATGCGGAATCGCTGCATCCGGACGATACGGTCACACTGAAACTCGCAAACGGCAC
>CAMHUJ010000413.1 GCA_946188175.1 uncultured Ruminococcus sp. | reverse complement strand
GCGAGAAGGCTGCCGAGCCCGAAAGCCGCATGACAGGCGAGCTGACGCCGCTCTTTGATAAGGATGCCTACTGCGGTATGGTCGAAAAGGCAAAGCATTATATCCGCGAGGGCGATATTTTCCAGATCGTGCTCTCAAACCGGTTCAGCGCACCGTTTACCGGCTCGCTGCTCAATACCTACCGTGTGCTGCGGACGGTCAATCCGTCGCCGTATATGTTCTATTTCTCCGGCACGGATGTAGAGGTCGCGGGCGCCTCGCCGGAAACGCTCGTCAAGCTCGTGGACGGTGTGCTGCATACATTCCCGCTGGCGGGAACCCGTCCGCGCGGAAAGACCGATGCAGAGGATAAGGCGCTCGAAGCCGATCTTTTGCAGGATGAAAAGGAGCTTGCAGAGCATAACATGCTCGTCGATCTCGGGCGGAACGATCTCGGCAGAATCAGCAGATTCGGCAGCGTGGAGGTCGAGAAGCTGCATCAGATCGAGCGGTATTCGCATGTCATGCACATCGGTTCGACTGTGCGCGGCGAGATTCGTCCGGAATGCGATGCGCTTGATGCGGTCGGTGCAGTGCTCCCTGCCGGTACGCTCTCCGGTGCACCGAAAATCCGCGCCTGCCAGCTGATCGGCGAACTGGAAGGCAGCAAGCGCGGCATCTACGGCGGTGCGGTCGGATATCTCTCCTTTCAGGGGGATCTCGATATGTGCATCGCAATCCGGCTTGCCTACCGCAAGGGCGATACCGTCTATATCCGGAGCGGCGCCGGCATCGTTGCGGATTCCGTCCCCGAAAAGTAATATCAGGAATGCATCAACAAGGCGGCTGCCGTTGTGCGCGCACTGAAAGAACAGGAGGAACTGTGATATGATTCTGCTGATCGACAATTACGACAGCTTTTCCTATAATCTCTATCAGTATCTCGGGGAGCTGGCACAGGATATCAGGGTCATCCGGAATGATGAAATGACCGTGGAACAGATCGCACAGCTCAACCCCGAGCACATCATTCTCTCGCCGGGCCCCGGACGCCCCGAGGATGCGGGCGTCATCATTGAGACCGTCAGACAGCTCGGCAGCAGAATCCCGATCCTCGGCGTCTGCCTCGGGCATCAGGCGATCTGTGCAGCCTACGGGGCGGCGATTGTTCATGCGAAGGCGCTCATGCACGGCAAGCAGTCCGCCGTGACGCTCGATACGGACAGCAGAATGTTCCGCGGGATGCAGAAAAGCGCAGTCGTTGCAAGATATCATTCGCTCGCTGCCGATCCGCAGACCATGCCCGACTGTCTTCAGGTCACTGCAAGAACCGCAGACGGCGAGGTCATGGCAGTGCAGCATAAGCAGTATCCCGTCTACGGATTGCAGTTTCATCCGGAATCCATTTTGACACCCGACGGCAAGCAGATGCTCCGAAATTTCTTATCCGACGGTGCGGAGAATACCGACAGAATTTCAAATGAACAGCCGAATACAATTCAGCCGAAAACCGTTACACCGGAGCAGCCTGCCGCTGTATCCGCCGAAAAGAAGGAGGAGCCGAAAATGATCGCTGATGCAATCAAGAAAATCGTTGATAAGAAAGACCTGACCTATTATGAAGCCTATGAGGTCATGAATGAGATCATGAACGGCGAAACAACGCCGACACAGAATGCAGCCTTCCTTGCTGCACTCTCGACCAAGAGTACGAAGGCGGAGACCATTGACGAGATCACAGGTTGTGCGGCGGCAATGCGTGAGCACGCGCTGCATGTCGAGCATGATTTCGATGTGCTCGAGATCGTCGGTACCGGCGGAGACCATTCCGACAGCTTCAATATCTCCACGACCTCGGCGCTTATCGCTGCGGCGGGCGGCGCAAAGGTCGCAAAGCACGGCAACCGTGCGGCATCCTCGAAATGCGGCACCGCGGACTGCCTCGAGGCACTCGGCGTCAATATCAAGCAGGAACCGGCGAAGGCAGTCGAGATGCTCCGCGATACGGGCATGTGCTTCCTCTTTGCACAGCTCTATCATACCTCGATGAAATATGTCGGCTCGATCCGCAAGGAGCTCGGTGTCCGCACGGTCTTCAATATCCTCGGTCCGCTGACGAATCCTGCAAACGCAAAGCGCACGCTGATCGGCGTTTATGATGCTTCGCTGGTCAATCCGGTCGCGGAGGTGCTCCAGCGGCTCGGCGTGAACCGCGGCATGGTCGTTTACGGCATGGATCAGCTCGATGAGATCTCCATGAGCGCGGAGACACTGGTCTGCGAATTTGATGTCGAGCAGGCAAAGACCTATACCGTTTCGCCGGAGGATTTCGGTCTCAAGCGCTGCGACAAATCCGAGCTGACCGGCGGCTCGCCCGAGGAGAATGCTGCAATCACGCGCGCGATCCTTTCCGGCACCGAGCGCGGTCCGAAGCGCGATGCCGTGCTGATGAATGCCGGTGCGGCGCTCTATATCGCAGATCGGGCAAATTCAATGGCAGAAGGCGTCAAGCTCGCTGCTGAGCTCATTGACAGCGGCAAGGCGCTCGAAATGCTCGAGAAATTTGTCGCTGCATCGAACCGGTGATGCCCATGCAGACGATCTTACAGGAGCTCGCTGCGTATGCGGCAGAACGTACCGCAAATGCAAAAAGAAAGCGTCCGCTGTTTTCGATCCGCGCCGATGCCGAGCTGCTTCCGAAGGGGAATTTCCGCTTTGAGAAAGCATTGCGTACCGACGATATCGCGTTCATCTGTGAATGCAAAAAGGCTTCGCCCTCAAAGGGGCTCATCGCACCGGATTTTCCGTATCTGCAAATTGCAAAGGACTATGAGGCTGCCGGTGCGGACTGCATCAGCGTGCTGACAGAGCCGAGCCGGTTTCTCGGCAATGACCGGTATCTCGCGGAAATCGCACAGACCGTTCATATCCCTTGCCTGCGCAAGGATTTTACCGTAGACCCGTATATGATCTATGAGGCGAAGCTGCTCGGGGCTTCCGCGGTGCTGCTGATCTGCGCGCTGCTTGACAAATCGCAGCTTTTGGAGTATCATAATATTGTGGAAAACCTCGGGCTCT
>CAMHUJ010000412.1 GCA_946188175.1 uncultured Ruminococcus sp. | reverse complement strand
GCCTGCACGTGCAAAATTCGATATCTCATAATGATGAAAACCTGCTGCGGTCAGCGTATCGTGCATCTGCATATAGCGGTCGGCTTCTTCTTCATCATGCAGCTGTGCGGGAGGCTGTGCGGCATAGGGCGTCTGCGGCTCAATTTTGAGCATATACGCGGAAATATGCGAAACAGGCAATGCCGCTGCCGTTTCCAGTTCATGCGCCCACATGGCTTCGCTTTGCTGCCGCAGCCCGAGCATCAGGTCGATTGAGAGATTCGCAAAGCCTGCCGCCGCAGCGCGCAGGACGGCATCGCGTCCCTGCTGCGGCGTATGCTTCCGCCCGAGGATGCCGAGTATCTCCGTGTCAAAGGACTGAATCCCGAGCGAGAGCCGGTTGATGCCTGCGATGCGCCATGCTGCGAGACGGTCTGCGGTTGCTGTCAGGGGATTGGCTTCGAGTGTGATCTCGGCATCCTCGCTGATCTGACAGCGCTGCCGGAGCGTATCCAGCATCCGCGCGATCATATCCGCAGGCAGCAGCGAGGGCGTCCCGCCGCCAAAATAGACCGTATCCGCATCGAGCCCCGCGGGCAGTGCATTGAGATTGCGGCAGACAGCGTCCGCATAGTGCTGCACGGTCTCTGCGGAATACCGCACCGAATAGAAATCGCAGTAGGGGCATTTGACCGCGCAGAACGGTACATGGATATAGACTCCGGCGCTCATTCGCGCTTGATCGCTTCGGTGAGCTTGCCGATGAACATATCGAACAGGAAGCCCAGCACGAACGCCGCAATCAGCGGCACGACGCCGTAGAGCAGGATCTGCTTTTTATTGCCCGGTTCATGCGCAAAATAGACAATGATAATCATGAGGAATGCCGCGAGCCGCAGCACCGAGTTGACAATCAGCGACAGCTTGCCGTTGACGCAGCGTACACCGCATTCAGGACAGGGCTTGCCGGAACTGCTCATGCCGCCGCAGAGGGCTTTCTGCACGGGCGTAAAGGTCTTTTTTCCGCAGTGCGGACAGGTGTATTTCATTGGAATCATCTCCGTAATCAAAATGATGCGTAACTTCGGCATGTGCAAAAGTGTATTAAGAAGGAACAATACGAGCAGATGTCCGGGATAGAAGGCATAGAACAGCCATTTGAGCCCTCTGCCCCTTCTGTAGTTATAAAACAGCAGCGGAACCATGCCGAATGTCGAGCCGGAAGCAGAATGCGCCGTTCGCATTAAGGTGGTAAAGCCCACGCCGCAGACGGTCCGTTCCCAGAGTGCACGGTTGCGCGTCACATAAAAAATCCAGACCGTGCCGATGCCGAAAAACGTATAATCCGCGCCGAGCAGTACAGCGGCTGTACAAACACCGGCGACTGCTGCCAGACCGCATATAACACGCAGATACGAGGGCTTTCTATCCCTGATGATTGCGTCCCACAGCATCAGGGCAATGACTGCCAGCGCAAAGGTCAGCATGATATTCTGCTGGGTGAGGTCTATGCCGCCGGTGAATGCCAGATCAAACGGCAGTTCGCTGATGACCGCAAAGAGCCCGAGCCGCAGCAGATATTTTTTCCGGCTGTGCGTATGGATGTATCCCTCGGAAATGCAGAATGCAAAGACCGGCATGGCAATTCTGCCGAGGAAATGCATCCAGCTCTGCGCAGGAAAGAATATGCTGCCGATATGGTCAATCAGCATGCTGACCGCAGCGATCAGCTTGAGCTGTGTGCCGTTCAGTCCGGCGGCTTTCTGCGATCCGTGCGTGACGGTGATCTGACGGCAGGGCTGCGAGGAATGCGTGACCGTAATATTACGACTCATCATATTTCAGCACTGCCATGAATGCCTCGGACGGCACCTCGACCGAGCCGAGCTGACGCATACGCTTCTTGCCTTCCTTCTGCTTCTCGAGCAGCTTCTTCTTACGGGTAATATCACCGCCGTAGCACTTGGCAAGGACGTCCTTGCGCAGCGCCTTGACCGTCTCACGGGCAATGATCTTTCCGCCGATTGCCGCCTGAATCGGTACCTCAAACAGCTGCCGCGGGATATTCTCCTTCAGCTTCTCGGCAATCTTTCTCGCACGCGGGTATGCCTTGGTATCATGCACGATAAACGACAGCGCATCGACGATCTCGCCGTTGAGCATGAAATCGAGCTTCACGAGCTTCGATGCCGCATAGCCGTCCAGCTCATAATCCAGTGACGCATAGCCTCTGGTGCGCGATTTGAGCGCATCAAAGAAATCATAGATGATCTCATTGAGCGGCAGCGTATAGTGCATCTCGACACGGACATCATCGAGATACTGCATATCCTTGAAAATGCCGCGGCGCTCCTGACAGAGGTCCATAATGCCGCCGACATACTCCTTCGGCGCAAGGATCGACGCCTTGACGATCGGCTCCTCTGCGTCGGCAATATTGGCGGGATTGGGATAATTCGAGGGATTGTCGATCATGAGCACTTCGCCGTTCGTCAGCGTGACGCGGTAAATAACTGAGGGCGCGGTCGTGACCAGATCAAGGTCATATTCACGCTCCAGACGCTCCTGAATGATCTCCATATGCAGCAGACCGAGGAAGCCGCAGCGGAATCCGAAGCCCAGTGCAACGGATGTTTCCGGCTCAAAGGTCAGAGCGGCATCGTTGAGCTGGAGCTTTTCGAGTGCATCGCGCAGGTCGTTATAATGCGCGCCGTCCGCCGGATAGATACCCGAGAAGACCATTGGGCTGACCTTGCGGTAGCCGGGCAGGGGTTCTGCACAGGGATTCTCCGCGAGCGTGACCGTATCGCCGACGCGCGTATCGCCGATGCTCTTGATCGAGGCGGTCAGGTAGCCGACCTCACCGGCACGCAGAATCCCCTTGTTGATATGCTCCGTCGCGCTCATAACGCCTGCCTCAACGATCTGGAATTCCGCGCCGGTCGCCATCAGCCGGATGCGGTCGCCGGTCTTCACGGTGCCTTCCTTGATGCGCACATAGATGATAACGCCCTTGTAGGAGTCGTAGTAGCTGTCAAAAATCAGCGCCTGCAAGGGTGCATTTTCGTCGCCCTGCGGTGCGGG
>CAMHUJ010000411.1 GCA_946188175.1 uncultured Ruminococcus sp. | reverse complement strand
AAATAGCACTGAATGCGTAATCTAAACACAAGATCACGCATTCAGTCTATCATCATGGGATTCCAAAGGGTCTTTGTCCCTTTGGCAGGGTTTGGGACAGCGTCCCATTATAAATCATCGCGGAGCGATACATCTTTCTGATGCGACCGGATCATCATGCGGATCGTTTCATAGAGATGCGGCTTGAGGGTATCGAGGTCGCAGGGGTCCTGATAGAGAATCGCGGAATAGCACGCGCCGGATACCAGCTCGACAATCAGGAACAGCATGATTTCCGGCTCCTTGAATTCGCAGGGCGCCTCGTCGAGCATCTTCTGATACACGTCGCCGAAATTGATATCCTCCTCTGTGACGGGCGTTGTCAGCGCGGTTTTGAAGACGCCCCAGCTCAGGTTCTTGGAGATGAACGTCAGCAGCGCCTGATTTTCGGCGAGCTGCCCGATGATATGGTCGATAATAAAGATCATCCGGTCCTCAAAGGAGATCGTCTGATAGCTGTCTGTCGATTCGAGCGCATGCACCGCGTTCCGGAAGAGCTGGCTTGATTTATGGCAGATCAGCTTGTTCCGGATATCATATTTATCCTTAAAATACAGATAAAACGTGCCTTTTGCGACACCGGCATGTCCGACGATATCCGAGATCGAGGTCTTGCTGAAGCCTTTGGTCGTGAAAAATTCAAATGCTGTATTGAGAAGTGAGTTTTCCTTATGGCGTTTGTTCAGTTCGAGTTTTCCCATAGAGGGAGACGCTCCTTTCGGTTGATCGGCTGCCTGAACGGGGCAGGGCAGCGTGGCGGACACGGCGGCATTCAGCCGTTTTCTCCATTATACAGCAAATATCCCCCCCTTGTCAAGCATCAAAAATGACCGACGGTCACAAATTTTCGCTGCCAAATTTGTGCAGACTTCCGAAATTCTGACCGACGGTCATTTATTTTTCGATTTACTATTGACTATCGGTCATTTTTGTGCTACACTGTAGACAGTTAAAAATGACTGACGGTCAAATTCTGATGAAAGGATCTGATACCATGTTAAAGTTCGGCGAATGGGTCGCAAAGCACAAGCTGCTGATCCTGATTCTCGGGCTCGCAATGGTGATACCGGCACTGTTCGGTTATCTCAATACCCGCGTCAACTACGATATTCTCTCCTATCTCCCGAAGGATCTGGAGACCATGCAGGGGCAGGATATCTTAAAGGATGAATTCGGCAAGGGCGGCTTTTCCTTTGTGATCGTCGAGGGCATGCCGGATAAGGACGTCGCAAAGGTACGCGGCGATCTCGAAGGCGTGCAGGGCGTCGCGGAGGTGCTCTGGTACGACAGCCTCGCGGACATCTCGATCCCGAAGGAAGTGCTCCCGAAAAAGGTCTACGATATGTTCAATTCGGGCGATACGACGCTCATGGTCGTATTCTTCGAGGATACAACATCCGCGGACAGCACGATGCAGGCGATTGACGAAATGCGCAGCATCACATCCAAGCAGTGCTTCATCTCCGGCATGAGCGGTGTCACGACCGATATGAAGCATCTTTCCGATTCGGAAACGCCGCTGTATGCGCTGGTCGCAGTGCTGCTGACGAGCCTTGTCCTTGCACTGACAATGGACAGCTATCTGATTCCGGTGTTCTTCATGCTCGGCATCGGGCTTGCGATCATCTGGAATCTCGGCACAAACTTCTTCTTCGGTGAGATTTCATTCCTGACGCAGGCGCTGTGTCTGGTCCTGCAGCTCGGCGTCACAATGGATTACTCGATCTTCCTCTGGAACAGCTACAAGGAAATGCAGATGCAGTACAGCGACCGCGACGAAGCAATGGCTCATGCAATCGCCGCGACGGTCACATCGGTCGTCAGCTCCTCGTTCACGACAGTCGCCGGATTCCTTGCGATGTGCTTCATGAGCTTCACGCTCGGACTGGATCTCGGCATCGTCATGGCAAAGGGCGTCATATTCGGCGTGATCGCCTGCGTGACCGTCCTGCCTGCGATGATTCTGCTCTTTGAGAAGCCGATCCGCAAAACCTCGCATAAAACCTTCATGCCGGAATTCCGGAAGCTGCCCGCGTTCATTACAAAGCATGCGCCGCTGTTCCTGACGCTCGGCATCGTGCTGCTGTTTCCGGCGCTTTACGGCAACAGTCATTATGATGTTTACTATAACCTCGACAGCACCCTTCCGAAAACGCTCGACAGCGTGATCGCAAACGACAAGCTCGCAGAGGAATACAACATGAACAGCACGCATATGGTGCTCGTTGACAGCAGTCTCGATGCAAAGCAGTGTGCCGGCATGCTCCGCGACATGAAGCAGGTGGACGGCGTCTCGTTCACGCTGAGCCTGAATTCGATCATCGGCGAGCGCGTGCCGGAGGAGGTCATTCCGAAGCGCATGACCGAAGCGCTCCGCAGCGGCGATTATCAACTTATGATGATCGGCTCGGAATACAAGGTCGCTTCGGACGAGGTCAATGCACAGGTCGATGCGCTGAATGCGATTGTCAAGCGCTATGACCCGAATGCGCTGCTGATCGGCGAGGCACCTGCGACAAAGGACCTCATCCAGATCACCGCGCATGACTTCAAGGTCGTTTCGATTCTCTCGATTGCCGTGATTTTTGCGATCATCATGATCACATTCCGCAGTGTGACGCTGCCGGTGATTCTGGTTTCGGTGATCGAGCTTGCGATCATGATAAATCTCGGCATCTCCTGCTATCTCGGTGATACGCTGCCGTTCATCGCATCGGTCGTCATCGGTACGATTCAGCTCGGCGCGACCGTCGATTACGCGATCCTCATGACGACGCGCTACCGCACAGAACGTGCATCCGGCAAGGATAAGGATGAGGCGGTCGGCATCGCACTGCGCACCTCAATGGGCAGCGTTATGGTCTCGGCACTGGGCTTCTTCGCCGCAACGATCGGTGTTGCGGTCGTCTCGAAGATCGGTATGATCTCGGCACTGTGCATGCTGCTCTCGCGCGGCGCATTGATCTCTATGGTCGTTGTCCTGACGGTTCTGCCGTCGGTGTTCCTGCTGCTCGACCCGATCATCTGCAAA
>CAMHUJ010000410.1 GCA_946188175.1 uncultured Ruminococcus sp. | reverse complement strand
ACCGAGGGATTGCTGCTGCTCCAGACGAAGTCCTTCGGAGCGCTGTAGGTGAACACCTCACGATTACTTATCTGATAACCCAATACCAGCTCCTGATCCGATTCTGCACTAATATTGTCTTTGACTGCGTTGTAAAATTCCTGATTTGCAGTGATTTCAACGTCGTACTGATTTTCGGGATGCGCTGCATCTCCAACCAGAACATATCGGCTGCCGTCCGGAATGAAGCCGTTGTCGACCTCAAAGTTTTCGCCGGCACGCTCGACATATTTCGTCTTTTCAAATAACATCAGGCTTTTGACGTAATAGGAATAGCTTGAGCCGTTAAGAAGAAATGCGTCTGCCTTACCTTCGCCTGAGAAGCAGGCATCCTTAACGTCGTTTATCCCCTGTTTCCACGCAGGCAGATACTTTTCCGAATCGGTTTCGGCGACAACAACCTCCGGGTCATAGAAAATATCGGCCGTATCCCTGCGCAGTGCTGAATAAGTGTTAATTTCAGGAATGAAACGTGCCGCAAGCGCCACGCCCTCCTTACCGTTACTGTTGACAACATAGACGGGGTAACGTGTCTTGCCTTCATCGAAGGATACATACATACCCGCCAGATAGTGGGTAGTTTTTCCGTTTTCGAGACCGGGCAGGGGAAGCTCCAGTTCCTTGCCGATCGGAACCGCCTCATTGACGACCCAGCTCTTGTCCACACCGGACTTGAACGGAAACACCATGGTTACGACCTGATTGCCTGCTGCATCGTCACTGATGCCGTACTTTTTTTTATCCAGATCAAGGGTACAACGCTTTACATCAGGACGAATGATAACACCCTTCGACGCATCAAAGGTCGTCTCCGGGAATATATTGTCAATCGTCACACTGTCACCATGTTCACTACGCAGATTTGAAAGTCCCGAAACAGTGATGGAGACCGCATCCGCATCCTTTACGGTATATCCGAAGGCGATCTTATTGCTCTGATACCAATTCCGATGCGTCATCCATAAGCAGTTTGTTTCGTTGACTGTCAGCGTAGTGGTTGCCCATTCTGACAATTGAACGCTTTGGCTCAGCGTTACCACGACCGGTATGATATCACCGGTATAGTACGTTCCCGGCGGAACGCTGATATTGTCCACTGTAACATGAGTTGCGGATGAATCGATCGCGGGAGCCGAGCCCGTGTATGCACAAAGCACTTCGTTAAACCTGGTTTTGCCGTTCTCAAAGACTGCATTTTGCCTTGAGGTCGCAGTAAACACAAATCCGCGATTTCCAAACCACTGATTGCCATAATCCGGGTGTGGTATGGTGATCTTCTTATCATTCGTATCGCCCGGTTCCCATGTTACTGTACCGCTGCCTGAAATGTCCAGCTCACCCGGTATGAGCTTCCAGTCAAAGCTGACGGGAACCGGCTGCGGCTCGCTCAGCTTTACTATGATGAAATTCAATGAGGTTATATCACGATCGCCAAATTCGAACGTCACCACACCGGCTCCTACACCGTCATACTCTTCTGTGGAGTACCAGGTATTATCCCATAGCTCGGGAATCTTCTCGAAGGAATGATTCTCTTCATAATTTTTGCCGCTGATATAGGGTGCGGTGTAGCTGCCGCTGCTGTCCGTATTCAGTCTTCCGGTTGCGCTGTTTGTGTCGGGATATGTCTGCCGAATATGCAGCACAGGCGGCATGACCGCAGCGAAGTTATAGAAATTGACCGTTCCGTTTCTGATCTCAGCTTCCAGCGCATAAATCTCATCTAATTCGGATGGGGTGAAAACGCTGCCCAGACTACCGCCGCTGTTCTGCATATACCGCTGGGTGAATGCCATCACTTTCTTCATCTTCCGGAGCGCAGCAACTTGCTCCGGTGTTGCGGCATTTCCGTTGATAGCGAGCTTGCCCACGGTATCGCCGTTCCGGATGCGCTGTGCCACATCTTCCAACGAAACGTAGGAATCCGCCTCTTTTACATAAGCCTCGATGAAGTTGCCGTTTGCATCGATAATCAGCGCTTCATAAAGAGCCTGCAAATACTTTTTTGCATTGCTCTCATCGCTTAGACTCGGGAATCCTCCGCGAAACGTCTGGAGCAAAGCGTCCGAAAGGGTGTCGGTGACATTGCCCTTCCCTATGCTGGACTTATCTATCAGAAAAGACGCCATGTTCTCAGCAAACCAACTGAGATTGATTTTGCCGGATCTTAATAACGTGATCAGTTCCTGAATTTCTTCACGTTCCCTCGGAGTAGATATTTCATGCTTCGCTACCGCCTTCATTAACCGAGCAACAAGCTGAATCTTTACGATCTGCACGCTTGTGACGGCGTTGCCGTTAACCTTCAGACTGCCAACAATCTCACCTTTTTCAATACGCTCTTTCAATTTGTCCAGATTGGCTTTTTGACCATTTTCATATACGTTCAGAGCAATGAAATTGCCGTTCCAATCGATCAATCCTGCATCGCAAAGGTCTTGCAGATCCTTTTGTGCCTGATCACGGGAAAAACCTGATGGCATATAGAGTTGCGTAAAAAGAAAGTCCACGATATCGTCCGTTACCTTGAATGTGTTGACGAATCTGACTTCTCTGACTTTGCCGCTGCCGGACTTCAAACCGGAATTCCGGGTGCTGTCAGTCGAAGCAGCCTTCTTACTGGTCATCTTCAATGTACCGCTTTTGATAGCGTTGTTAAGATCGACGCTTCCGTTTTCGATGCCTTCGAGCAAGGATTCAAAATTTGCAACGTGCTCGTTGGTAATCTCCACGTCAGTGTCAATCTGCTGAATGATATCCAGCAGACTGTCCACCTGCTGAATCTGCACGACCTGATCCGTCGTGGCAGCGTTGCCGTTGACGGTAATATCGCCAACTTTATCGCCGCTGTTGATGCGGCTTGTCAGCTCAGACAAACTAACGCTCCTGCCGTCTTCACGGACATCGAGATCAACCATATTTCCGTCCTCATCAACAAGTCCGGAGGTATGCAGTGATTCCATAATCTCTTTAGCACGTTCTTCGTCACCGTCCACCAATTGTGTCAGTGCAGCAACAACCTTATCGTATCTGTCGGAAGACT
>CAMHUJ010000409.1 GCA_946188175.1 uncultured Ruminococcus sp. | reverse complement strand
ATACTGTCCGGAAAAAGCGGATGAGTACAATCAGACGATAAAAGCGCTGGATCAAATGGGACAGCAGGGTTTATCCAATGTATTCAAGGTTGACGGTGCATATATCTACCGTTTTCAGAATCAGGCTGCGGAAGAGGCAGGCGGACAGGCCGGCAGCGGCTTCCAGTTCAGCTTCGGACTCGGTGAGGCGGCAGTCGGCATGGATATCGCAGTCATCCGCATCAACGGCAAATGGAAGGTGGACATGACTTTGCCGTTCATGCAATCTTTCCTCACAACAATGGAAAACGTCTCAGCACAAAACTGAACAGGAGTATAAAGAATGACCGGAAGAAAAATGACAGCAGCACTGCTTGAACTGATGATGTGCGCATCGCTTTGTGCATGCGGCGATTCGACCCCGCCGGATGATGCGGCGAACGGTCAGAGCTCGGTCTCCGAGCAGGATACCGCGCCGGAAAGCAAGGCGGAATCTGATGCAGAAGAGGCAGAATCCGCAGCGGACGGCGAAGCAGAATCCGGCGAGACGCCTGCTGATGCAGATGAACCGGCAGAGGTGCAGAAGGTTGCAGATGCGTATTTCAAGGCGATTGCAGACGGTGATTTTGAAACGCTTGCACAGGTCTGCGACGTCGAGCTGATGTATTATATTGATCAGAATGAGCCCGGTTCGCATGAAGATCATGTTGCCTATCTCGAACGCGAATTCGGCGACAAGGATTATTACAAGGACGCGGAGATCGGCAAGGTCGTCTGTGCAAATTCCCACGCTTCGGAGTACACGGACTTCTTCAAGCTGCTCGATGAGGAGGATAACAGCGGTTTTTCGCTCGGCGATAAATTCACGGTGGACGGCATGTATACCGTTCGCATCAAGGATACCGCGGAGACCGATGTTTCATCCGATGACGGCGATGTCAGCGTCAGCATCAGCGGCAGCGGTACATCTGATATGGATATGGCGATCATTCATATCAACGGCGAATGGCGCGCTGACCCGTCCGTCGGTTTGGCGATGACGCTGTATCAGATATTCACCGGCATGGCGGACGCTATGGACAGCGGCGCGGGAGATGCTGCATCCGCAGAGTAATTCCGGAGCAATCCGGCAAATGACTGCTTTACAATCAGGCGAAACGATCACTTAATTTGTTTCCGTATATGATGATTTAATCGATCCCTCAAATGACAGCTTAATATACCTTTCAAGAGCAGCCGCTGACGGTGCCGTGCATGGAATGCATGATACAAACCGGTACGCAGATCACACTGCACGGATTGTTCGGCGGCTGTGTGTTTTTTTCAGCGATTCAATGTTCTTTATTTTTTCATCCGCGGAGATGAAGGAATAAAGAAAAGTGAATCCCTTAATCTGCAAATAACTTCCTCCATATATCCCCCATGTACTGTCAGGCAACTGGTACATGGGGGCAGTTTTATGTCATAATATCCGGCGGCTGCGCATAGAATCAAACAGAAACCGGATAAAGGGGAATGCTGTATGATACAACTGTTCCGGAAGCTGATCTGCTGCACTGCGGTACTCTGCGGCTGCCTGTACGGTCTGCCTGCCGCCGCCGATGCACCGGAAATCTCTGCAAAGGGCTGCGTTCTCATGGATGCGCAGACAGGCTATGCGGTCTTTCAGCAGAATGCGCAGGAAAAGCTGCCAATGGCAAGCACGACCAAGATCATGACCACACTGCTGACGCTCGAAAGCGGCGACCTCGATACGCCCTTCCGTGCGGACAGTGATGCGATCCGTGTGGAGGGCTCGTCTATGGGCTTGCAGGAGGGCGATACCGTCACACGACGCGCGCTCTGCGTCGGGATGCTGCTGCCCTCTGGCAATGACGGCGCGAATGCCGCGGCGGTGAGCGTCGGGGGGAGTATCCCGCAGTTTCTGGCGATGATGAACGCGCGCGCCAAACAGATCGGCATGACGCACAGCTATTTTGCATCGCCCTCGGGGCTGGATGCAGAGGGACACGGCGCCTCGGCGTATGATATGGCGCTGCTGGCGCGTGAGGCGCTCAAAAACCAAGAATTTGCGTCGATCTGCTGCCGTCAGACGATGACCGTCTGCTACGGGAATCCGCCCTATGCGCGCACGCTGACGAATACAAACAAGCTGCTCGGCATGGACGATACGGTGATCGGTGTCAAGACCGGCTTTACCGATGCCGCAGGGCGTTGTCTCGTCAGCGCGGCAAGGCGGCAGAACCGCACGCTGATCTGTGTGACGCTCAATGACCGCAATGACTGGTCCGATCATGAAGCGCTCTATGATTACGGCTTTGCCGGTGCGGAAGACTATACGCCGCCGCTGCCGGAGCAGCTGACGGTGCAGGTCGAGGGCGGCGATGCGCAGGCGGTTTCGGGATATGTCCGCGAGGCGCCGCAGCTGACTGCATGGTACGGCAGACCGCCGGAATGTACCGTGACGGCGCTCCTGCCGCCCTTCCTGACGGCGCCCGTTCAGCGCGGGGAACAGATCGGCGAAATAATCTGGCGATGCGGTGCCGTTGAAATCGAGCGGGCACCGGTCTATGCTGTGGAAAATGTACAACTTACGAAGAAAACGGCATCCGGCTCGTGGCTTGTTCGTACAATTTCACGCATCAGATGTATGTTCAAATGATTACTCAGAGTATATTCTCCGTCAAGTTTTACAAACCGGCGGCGCGGAATTTGCTCACAATGCTGATTTTTGACAAATATGTCAAAAAGCCCTTGACGAAAATCAAGCACTTTGCTATAATATAAGCAAGGTGAGCGTTTGTAATTCGGCATCCATCCTTTCCTCCGCTTTTGATTTATCCTGCTCGCCGTTTATTCGTGATAAATCAATCGCCCTCTCGAAATTTACCCGTAACCAAAGCAGCCTTCTCATGCGCGAGAAGGCTGCTTTGGTTTCCGGCTATGAGCTGGTGCAAATTTGCTTCGCCTTTCTTGGGCGTTGTTTGCGGGACGGTTTATGTGTCAGTTCAGCTGGGGCGGCTCTCCGCCGCCGGTGTGACTGATCCGCTTCTCTTTGCAGGCACAGTTCTTGAGGCTTGCGCAGTTTAGAGAGATAGGAGTT
>CAMHUJ010000408.1 GCA_946188175.1 uncultured Ruminococcus sp. | reverse complement strand
GATGAAATAATCATGGAGATCAAGAAACTTTCTAAGATTGTTTTTTCCATCGCAGCACAGTGCAATCACGGCGAATCGGACTCGCAGGGCGGCTGCCATGCTGACTGCAAAAAAACCAAGTATGTTAATTCCAATGCAATCTTCAACTGGTTCTGGGGCGATCTCATGCCGAGCTGCTCAAAGAAAACTGTATGGACCTGTTCCACACTCTGTTGCTGGTAATCCAAAATCAGAAGTGAACACAGAATAAGACGGCGGGCAGCGGCAGAAATCCCGGTTTCAGCCGCTGTCTGATTGTCTTATGAAAAGAAAGAACGTCATGGAAATCAAAAAGCTCAATAAAATCAAATTTGACATCGAAGCACAGTGCAACCACGGCGAATCGAATACAAAAAAACGTATAACTGTCATACGGACTGCCATGTTGTCAAATATATCAATTCCTCATGGCTCTGAAATGCAATAGATCGCGGAAAGCATTTTTACTGTGAAACAAAGACCGTCTGGACCTGCGCAATCACCTGCCTGCTCTGAAACAGGCGCCGCAAAATCGTATTTGAAGTCGAGGCATAGAAGTGCTGTCGCATCGCGTACAGCAAGGAAGGCTGACGCTCATTGAATCTGAACAATATGCGCGGCATCGGTGCGCTCCCTGACAATGCACCGGTGCCGCGCATATACTGCAAAATGGATGCCTCATTTTAAGATTTGCTTATTATGCGGATTTATGATTGACAATTGCTGCAAGACAAGGTATAATATACTTGAAATATCAGACAACTGTATCACAGTCCGGCTTATCACTGTTCCATTCATACTATTTCTATTATGCAGAAAGACGGTGTATCAAATGAAATCAAAGCTTTTCCTGACAGCCGCGGCTGCAAGTCTCATCCTGCTCAGCGGATGCGGCGATCAGGCTGCTGCGGTCAATACCTATTCCCTCACAACACAGTCACTCTCACGAACCAGTGAGCAGAACGGAAGGATTGTTTCTGCACACGGCATCGTACCGGTCCAGACGGCGCTCACAGAGCTGCCCGTCGCAGAGGTGCTCTGCCGTGTGGGACATCGCGTGAACGAAGGCGACATTCTCTTCCGGCTGGACGGTACGGCTTTGCAGGAACAAATCAGCCAGCTGGATCAGGATGCGGATACTGCAAAACAGAAGTCCGAACTGAAGTATCAGTATGCGGCAGCGCAGCTTGAACAGGCAAAAGAAAGTATGGCAAAACAGCTTCAGGCGCTGCAGTGCAGAGAACAGGAACTGCAAAACGCGGCAAGTCAGCTCCGGCGGATGTATCAGGATACCGATGCGCAGTGCGAGAGCCTGCGGCAGACGGTCAATCAGCTCGCCGAGACACTGAACGCCATGCAGCCCGATGCGGAGAATTATTCCGAAACAGAAAAGGAATACAGCGAAGCAGCTGAACAGTACAGCTCGCTGTGCGAAATTGCAGATTCCCTCGCACTCCAGGTTGCACAGACGGAGGCGGAACTGCACGACGCAGAACAGAATACCGAATCAACCCGTCTTGATCTGGAAAAAGAAATCTCAGATCAGGAATATGAACTGAAAACCATGCAGAACGATGCGGCGGGTTCGGATGCGCAGGCACTCGAAAAGCTGCGGCAACAGTGCGATTCGCTGACCGTGACGGCACCGTGCGCAGGTATTGTCTCCGAATGCTTCGGAACATCCGGTCAGCTCTGTGACGGCCTGCTCGCAAAAATAATGCCCGACGATGCATTCAGTGTGCAGCTCTATGTGCCGGATCAGGTTGTGCTTGCGCTGAAAACCGGTCAGAAAGCATCCTTCCGGACAGATGCATCTGCGGAAGCCTATACCTGTACGGTTTCGGATATTAGTGCCGTGCGCGATGTGGACGGCTTCGCAGTCAGATTACAGCCGCAGCAGCAGGACGGTCTGCTGATCGGCATGCAGGCTTATGTCACGCTGATTCTCGAAGAAAAGGAAGCCTGCGCCGTTCCGAATACAGCGGTCCGCTATACCGATGACGGCTCTGTCTGCGTCTATACCGCAGAGCTGCAAGCAGACGGTAAGGAAATCGCCGTCCGGCACGATGTCAAAACGGGCATTGTCGATCAGGATTATACTGAAATCATTTCAGATGAATTACAGCAGGGTGCGCAGATCATTCTCGAACCCTCTGACGTATACGACGGCGCTGCCGTCACGCGGACAGAAACGGAATCTCAGCATGATCAGAATACTTGAATCTGTCCGGTGTGGCATCCGTGATCTGAAGGAACAGCCAGTCAGCAGCCTGCTTGCGGTCTGCGGCATGGCATTCGGCATCGCCGTTACGCTGATCATTCTGTGTGTCAGCAAGTGTGCCGCGCAGGTCATCACGACATATATGACCGCAAACGGCGACGGCACTTACCTCTCTGTCAGTGCTTCCTATACGGATAATCGGCTCTCCGAAACGCCTGCCTCTGTGCCTGCGGAGCTGTTTTATGACTTTGCAAATGCATCGCATCCGCATGTTTACGGCATAGATTATCAAAGCAGCAGCATGCCGGAGGTTTTCTGCCGCGGCGATCTTGCGCAGGAGTGCTTTCTGCTCAGGGGCTGCGCACCGGCTGCGGAACACATCTACCGGCTGACGCTGGTCTGCGGCAGATTCCTGACCGATGCAGACTGTAAAAATACAATTTCGGCAGTGGTGCTGCCGCAGCCGCTTGCCGTGCGGATGTTCGGCTCGGCACAGGCGGCGCTCGGCGAAACCGTATCCCTATATGATGCGGACGGCATTCTGTTCCCTGCAGCCGTTGCGGGCGTATACAAGTGGATCAGCACCGGCGATCCGGAAAGCATCCAAACAGTCTACGCACCCTATTCGGCAGTTAATACCTGCTGGAATCTGGCTGAGCCTTTACGCCTGACGGAATTCCGTGCGGCATATCAGACCGGCACGCTCAACGAAGGCTCTGCAATGCATGAGCTGCTGCAATTTTTCAATCCGAAGCTTGCGCAGGATCATCTGTGCATTCATATTTATGCGCCGGACCCGTTGGGAGCGGATATGCAGAAACGCATCCGTGCACTGACTGCTGCACTGCTCT
>CAMHUJ010000407.1 GCA_946188175.1 uncultured Ruminococcus sp. | reverse complement strand
TCTGCGAGAGTATGGGCATAAACAGACTTATACCGTATTCTTCCGCTTTCTGTATACCCAATCACAACTCTCCCTTCATAGCGACCGTCCTTGCGAAGATAAATATTGCTACCTCTCTTTGCCATGATAAACCTCCCGATACAATCTTATTGACGGCTTATTGCCTTAATCAAAAGCCTTTTTCTGTGTTGATCTTTGTATTTTGCTGTAGAATAAACAGCAAATAGCCTTTTAATTCAAAAAAAGTCATACTGATGGAAACAGAATCGGCTGTTTCCTCTAATTCTGCTCACGAATTTGCTTCGTCAAGGGACGAAATTGACGAAACATCTTGCTTAAAAGGTGCCATCAAACACCTTATAAGTCAAAAAAATAATAGCCATAATATCGTATTTTTTGCAATTCTTAATGGTTGCAGTATCTAGATTCCTGTTATTCACCGAAAGCATTTGGTATGTTTTCAGTTTCTGTCATATAATCCAGATGTTCCCGCTCCAGTTTGGTTATCAGCGCCTGAATGCTGCTGTGCAGAATATCCTCTGCCTGCAAATCCGAGGCAAATCGTGTCAGAACAGTCAGCGCCTCCGCCTGATGCCTGCACTCCAGAGAGCAAAGCAGCATCCGCTCCTCATTGGTCAAAACGCTCATGTCCGCACCTCCTTACAGCTTCGGCTTCTTGGGCTTCGGTTTCTGCTGTGGTTCCGGCGGATTACCCGTTTCAAACCTCTTTGCATAGGTCTCTGCCATTCGGTCAATACGAGGATCGTCAACCATTTCCGCCGCTTTCCGCATAATCGAAGGGTCAATATGCAGCTTTTCTGCTTCTGCGGAAACTTTCAGCAGATTGTCCTCAGCAGGGCTGACTGTGTGCTCAGCGATCGCCTGCAAGCGTCCGGGCAGCGCATCCAGAAAACTCTGCTCCGTCAGTTCAGGCGCAGCGATTGCCGGTGTCAGAAAGTCCGGCAGCGGCTTGAAGCCGAAGGGATCCACATAAAACGCCTGATCTCTCACAACCACCACATCACTGACCGACAGGTTGTGTCCGGTAAAATCATCCGGGCGTTCCAGATTGAATTTGCGGAAGATCGCTTCGAGCTGAATCCGCAGGTCGGGGTTGTCTGTCACATCCGCCATGCTGCCCTCATAGACCAGATCGTAGTTTGCCATATCCGGCTTTTGCCCCTGCTGCATGAGGCGGTCATAGGGCTCAAACCGCAGATCGCGTGTTTCATCGCCGCCTTTCAGCTGATAGATCGTAAAATCCGCAGCGGGCGCGGGCGGTGTCGGAGCTGCTTCCCGTTCTGCCTGTGCTTCAGGTTTCACCGGCGTAGGCGGTACTGCGGCGGTTCTCATGATTGCCTCCATAAAGCGATCCTGCTTCATTTCCGGCTCTGGGGCAATCAGCTTGCCGAGTGCAATATTGCAGGCAAAATAATCGCCGCGCGCCATAACTTTTCCGACCTTATAGCTGTCATCGCTGTTCTTTATGTATTCCTGCACATAATGCGTGTCAGGGGCATTCATTTCACGGCTGAGCTGAATCCGGTAGACCTTCTGCGGCAGTTCCTCCTGCGCCGTATACAGCGCGGCGGATTTCTCATCCAGCACCTGCGGATGTACCAGCTCACAACGCGCAGTCTTGCTTCTTTGTTCATAGAGCGCCAGCAATGCTTTCTTTGCTGCGGGAACAGTTTTCAGATCGGGAATGACCGGCGTGACAAGCCCGTCTGCGCTGATCGTCACCACAGAATAACGGTGATCTGCACTCTGCCGCACGGCATACTGTTCCGTCGGCTTCTGCCGGATTCCGACGCCCTCTTTCAGCTCTGCGAGCTTTGCCTTCGCCATAGCAAGTGCCTGACGGTTTTCCGGCGCGTAGGTATGCGCGGTCATCAGCTCATACTCCTGTCTCGTCATGTCGATCTTGCTGACTGCTCCGTCCGGATTGATGCAGTCGGCGTTGATCTTGGAAACCTTGCTGTAAAACTGATTGGGCGACTCACCGGAGAGCTTTTGCTCACGGTCATAGGCGTCCTCATTGAGCCAGCCGATGCCGTCCGCGAAATACTCATTGACCGAGGAATGAAAGTATTTCGTTTCAGGGATGCCGCGGTAATCATCACGGACGGACACACGCTCTGTTGACAGCAGGAACTGTCCGGAAAGATAGTCCGAGAGTTTCGGCAATTCCGGCTGCTTCGCCTGTGCCTGAGCAAGCTCCCTTGCGCGGTCGATCAGTACCTCATAGAGATGATTCAGCCGGACGGGGTGCTGTTCTGTCAGAAATCTCATACGAAACTGATCGCTTTCAAAGGAAAAGCGCGCAGCTTCCTTTTTGACCTCCGGCGTGAAACGTCCGTCCTCGCTTTTCAGCTGAACCGTTGCGGCAAGTGTATACATTGCGCGCTCCATACCGAACTGCTCCTCCAGCTGCTTCACAAAGCCTTTCAGATCGCGTTTTTCATAAGCATCATAGAGATTCTGGTCGATGAAATCGCGGCAGGCTTTGGACGCATTGATGCTGTCCCACAGCTCGTCCAGACGGTTATTCTGCCGTGCCTCCACAAAGGAAGTTGTCACAATCGGAACATCCTTCGGCGATTTCGGCGGCTTCTTTTCAGAAGCCGGATGCTGCGGCTTGCGCGGCGTATCGAAATATCGCTGTGCCTGCTGCGGCGCGGCTTTTCTTGCCTGTGAATAACCTGCCTTGACCTTTACGACCGCCGCCTCATACTGCGGCACATCCACTTTGCGGACGGTCAGCGTAACGGAGTTTTCTTTCCGCACACCGCTGAACGCGATGCCGTCCGCATCGAGCTGCTTTGCGATGTTCTCCGCATGACGCGGATTCAGGTCCTTGAAATACTGCACCTGTGAACGGCACAGCACCTGATAAGGCGTATTGCCGAGGGTTGCGGGCTTTTCCGGTTTGGCTGCTCTCTGCATCTCCATTGTTTTTGCTCCTTTCGGTTTGTGAAATGCAGTCTCAAAATTCATTGCCGCCGCATATTCCGCCTGTGAAATATCCTGCGGCTCTTCCGTTACGGGCATCTGCGCGAATGTCATCTCCATATCAGAAATCAGGCGCACTGTTTCTG
>CAMHUJ010000406.1 GCA_946188175.1 uncultured Ruminococcus sp. | reverse complement strand
GTCGCTGCTGCGATGTCACTGTGTCGTTTCGTCTGCGTCAAGCTGTGCTGTCATGCTGCGGAGCCCATACTTTGATGTCGCTGCGTCGTTTCATTTGCGTCAGACTGTGCTGTTATGCTGTGCTGTCTGTGCTGCGCTGTCACTGTGTCGCTTACGTCCTGTCAGACTGTGCTGCATTGCCGTGATGTCGCTCTGTCGCCCGATCACTGTTATACTCTGCTGTCAGACCTTGCTGTCATTCTGTCGCTCGATTCACTGTCATACTGTGCTGTTAGACCTTGCTGTCATTCTGTCGCTGGATTCGCTGTCATACTCTGCTGTCAGACCTTGCTGTCATTCTGTCACTTGATTCGCTGTCATACTCTGCTGTCAGACCTTGCTGTCATTCTGTCACTCGCTTCACTGTCATACTTTGCTGTCTTACTTTGTGTCAGTTCTGAATTGCCGGTCATGCTGCCTTCATTTTTGTCATACTGTACTGTCAAACAGAGTTGTCATACTAAGTTGTCTGACTGTGCTGTCGGTCATGTCGCCCCGGATTGTGTCATGCTGAGATGTCTGACCTGTTGTCTCTGCTGAGATGTCAATCTCTCGTGCCGCTGCGGATCCTTCTTGCTGCAATACTGCTGTGACGTCTGCTGCGATGCTGCGTATTCCATGCAAAAGCGGCTGTATGATCCGATCGAATCTCTCCGGAAGGCTGTCCGTTGCCGGTCTGTTCCCTCCCGATGT
Organism: uncultured Ruminococcus sp.; assembly: GCA_946188175.1. GTDB lineage: Bacteria > Bacillota > Clostridia > Oscillospirales > Ruminococcaceae > Firm-04. Next base: position 2,369 of record CAMHUJ010000406.1, on the reverse strand, counting down.
TCCAATGATACCACGTTTGCAGCGAATTTGCAAAGCCCGAGAAAATGCCGTTCATTTTTTGGAATGAATATTTCGGCAGTTTCCTCCGGAATGCTCCGAATTCCTCACTTTTTCATGGCATGTCACGGTTTTAGCGGAACCTGTCTATCACATTATAAAATACACATAGCTTCTGAGAAAACTTTTTATTCTTACGCCGGATGCTTCTCCGCCGTGCCGGATGTTATTATATTTTTTGACTATTTCGTGCATATTGCAGCGGTCCCTTATTACAAACAGACGGTACGGCAGGCAGTTCGGTTACGTATTTCGCGGAAAATTCGGCAATGTATATAAAAAGCGGACGCACAGTCTCCTGCGCATCCGCCCGTATGATATCAGTTGATCAGGCAGCCGCCTGCCGTTTGCAGACCGCCGCGGAGATCCGGTGCGAGATCAGAAAGAGCACTGCCGTCCCGAGCGCCGCCGCCAGATACAGCAGCTCATCCTGCATCAAATAGCTGCCGCTGAGCGAACATCCCCTGTAGTAGACCAGATACATCAGGCAGAGCGTCAGGCTCACAAACGCTGCACATACGCCCGCACGCTGCCCGAACCGCAGCAGCACCGGCAGATACACCGCAGGCATCAGCAGCGCCGCCGTCCCCATGGTCCAGACCATTTGCGGCTTGGTCATCAGTGTCATGAAGGCAAATTCGTCCTCCGGCATCTGTACTTTCGTAAAATGAATCTGATCGGTATATCCCGCATGGAAGAACCCCCAGCGGGTATCCTCGGAGATGCAGCAGACAGAGAGCAGCAGAATGCCCGTCAGCAGCAGCACGATCAGATAATACACATCTGCGCGCCGCGATGCCTTCTGCGGCATCGTCCGGACATAGGCATCAAACCGGCTTTTCTCATCCGCGCCTGCCGACAGCAGCGGATACAGCCCGATTGCAATGGCAAGCGCATAGTAAAGATAAAAACACTTGTTCGTAAAGAACGGCGGCATGATCACCGCAGCCGCGAGACAGATCAGAAAGAGCAGCCGATAGCTGTACCATTCCTTCAGCAGCAGTCCCTTCATATCTGCGCCTCCGATTCCTGCCGGACAGCTTTCTGATTCAGGCAGGATGCAGCCGCTGCATTGCAGGAATATACAAACATTCCGGCAATCAATATTGCAGGCAGCAGCAAAGACGCTCTCAGATCAGTCAAAAAACCGCTGCACATATAATCAAACCGGAATAACAGATGCATACATACCGCAAGCAGCACGCCTGCACCGGCAGCGAAGGAACCTGCTTTCGCGCCCTTCCGCAGCATCACCGGCAGATACACCGCAGGAATCAGTATCGCAGTCAGCCCGAGCAGCAGCGCAAACTGCGTATGTGTCTCCAGCGGACCGAATTCAATATGACCGTGCTCAACTGCTACGGCAATGAGACTGATCCGGAACATGGAATCCCGCATCAGATAGATCGTATCCTCACCCGGGATCAGGCATACTGTCAGCATCAGCAGCACCGACATGCCCGCAACCAGCAGCATATAGACACGGATCTGATCGGTCGTTCCGCAGCCGCTTCTGCAATACGAGAACAGCGGATACAGCCCGATCAGCACAGCGAGCACATGGTACAGATGAAAACTCAGTCCGCAAAATGTCTGCGACAGCACCACAGCCGCCAGCACAATGATGCTCAGCAGCGGCAGGAATTTCCGGCATTCCGCATGCAGCAGCGATTCCATGTTTTGATTCTTCATAATGTTCCCCTCATTTCTGTCAATATTCCTTCGTTTGCAGCGCCCTCGCGCTCAGATTCCGCGAGACCGCAAACAGCAGCACCGGCACTGCAACAGGCAGCAGTCCAGCTTCTATAAATGCTGTAAAGCCCTTCATCTGCAAGTCGCCGAGAAAGCCCCACATATCAATGCATCTGAGAACCATCAGGATATACGGCAGCGTCATCGTGATCGCCGTCAGCCTTCCGGCAGCGATGCCGAAGCGGAAGGTCACGGGCAGATACACTGCCGGTGCAAGCAGGCAGAGAATCAGCAGCAGCCCTACAGTCATGACATACCCCTCATCCAAGCCGGACCGGAACCATGCCACCGTATGTGCCGTCAGCAGCAGCAAAGTCAGCAGCGCCGTCATGAGATAATATGCATCCCCATAGCGCTGCCGCTTGACCGGCAGGATCACATGCCAGCGGTCAAAATGCGAGACCGCGTCGTCATTCAGCGCAAACGCCGGCAGCATCGCAATCAGCAGCGCCGCAAAGGGCACAAGCGACAGCAATATGAAGGGGATCCGCTCCAGAATCACCTCAATCATGGTGCCGAAAAAGCTGTCCAGCACGTGGCCTGTCATGGCCTCCATGTAG
>CAMHUJ010000405.1 GCA_946188175.1 uncultured Ruminococcus sp. | reverse complement strand
CGACAAAAATCCTGCGCATCTATTCTTCAAGATTTAATTGGTACATCAATAGAATTACATTCACAGAAAAGGAGCGTATCATCATGGAAACTGTCCTTCGCACGGAAAAGCTCTGCAAATCGTTCTCAAACGGCGGTGTGCAGCAGCATGTCATCAAGAATCTCGACCTCGAAATCCGGAAAGAGGATTTCACGGTCATCATGGGTGCTTCGGGCTCCGGAAAATCCACGCTGCTCTATGCGCTCTCCGGTATGGATAAGCCGTCGCTCGGCAAGGTTTTCTTCGGAGATACGGAGATCTCATCGTATACAAACGATCAGCTTGCCGTATTCCGACGCAAAAACTGCGGCTTCGTCTTCCAGAGCATCTACCTGCTCGAGCATATGAATGTCTTTGACAATGTCATGACCGGTGCACTCGCAGCACAGAAAAATTCGCCGGAGCTTGTCAAACGCGCAGAGACGCTGCTGCAAAAGGTCGGCATCGGAAAAGAAATGTGGAATAAGTTTCCGAATCAGCTTTCCGGCGGTGAATGTCAGCGCGTCGGGATCGTCCGCGCGGTGATCAATGCGCCGAAGATTCTCTTTGCCGATGAACCGACCGGCTCGCTCAATTCCGCCTCTGGCACAGATGTGCTCGATATTTTCACGGAGCTGCATGAAAACGGACAGAGCATCGTCATGGTCACGCATGACCTGAAAACGGCGCTCCGCGGCAGCCGCGTGATCTTCCTGCGGGACGGCGCCGTCGTCGGCGAATACCATATGCCGCGCTGCGGAACCGATGATCCGGCGGCGTGCAGGGACGGCTTGCAGCGCTTCCTCGACGGTATGGGGTGGTGAGCAGCATGGAGAAAATTCTGAGACTTGCACGCGCCAATCTACGCAGGCATAAAAAGGAATCGCTGCTGCTCGGCGTGCTGATTCTGCTCTGCATGATGCTGATGAGCGCGGCACTTCCGGCTGAACGCAATCTCATGCGCATGTTTCCGGCGCTGATCGAACGCACGGAGACATGGCAGACGACGGTCTCCATATACGCGAAAGACTTCGACAGGAAATGGATGCGCTTTCTTGAAACGGATGACCGCGTCGCAGACTGTGAAGCATACCGCCTGCTGTTTTCAGAATCGACCCGCATTCCGGATGAAAACGGCAAAGAGCAGATCTATATGACGCGGCTGTTCACAGAAGAAAATATCCGGAAATACCAGATTTTCACGCCGGAATCCGCGCTGACCGATGCAGAGCGCGCTGCACTTCCGCATCCGGTCTATGCGCCGCTGCGGGAGAAACAGAATCTGCATCTGCATGAGGGCGGCGATTTTACGCTGATCAGCGGCTCCAAGAAATTCACGTTTCAGATCGCGGGCTTCTATGAAAGCGGCTACACCTACTCGGATTCGCAGCAGTATGTTGTCTCCGAGGCGGATTATGCGGTGCTGAAAAATCTGTTTACCGATGTGGTCGAGATCGGCTTCACGGCGAAGAATCCGGCAGAGGACGAAGCGATTGCCGATGATTTTTTGCAGAATTGCAAAGACGCAGGCATGGATACACAAAACGCAATGACCGATCTGTTCCGGTCGAAAAAGGACGGCTTCAATATTGACCTCATGTTCGTACTGAAAATCATCGAAATCATGGCTGTCATTATTCTGATTTCAGTCGCAGTGATGATCGGCTACCGGATCATCAGCGATATCCGCGATCAGATCGTATCAATCGGCGTTCTGGAAGCGCTCGGCTACCGCTCGGCCGAAATCGCACTCTCCTATACGGCGGAGTATTTTCTGATCGCGCTGGCAGGCTGCACCGCCGGCACTGTCTGCGGCTTCGGGCTGCATGCCGCGCTGCTCGCAATCGGCGAACGCATGAAGGGCTGCCGCGCTCCGCACAGTCTTTCCGTTCTGCTGATCGCCGCGGTCTTCCTCGGCATCACGCTGATTATCTCGCTGCTTGCATTCCGCAAAGCGCGTGCCGTCCGGAAGTATCCGCCGGTGCAGGCATTCCGCAGGGGCATCGGGAATCACCACTTCGGCAAATCGCATTTTCCGCTGCGCAATACAAAGCAGAATGTGCATCTGCGGCTCGCGCTCAAGGGCTTTGCAGATCACACCGCACAGAGCATCGGACTGATTTTTGTCATGAGCATTACGAGCTTTGCCGTCGTGCTGAGCTTTATTCTCTACTGCTTCCTCGGCAGAGGCACGGCGCTTATGAATACGATTGCGGGACATGAGATGAGCGATATCCAGATCGAAGTCGCGGTCGGCACGGACATGGAGGCTTTCACGCAGGCGCTCGAAGCCATGCCGGAAATCCGCAAGGCGGTGCCGTCCAGTTCCCTGGGCAGCATCTGGATCCACGCCGTCCGCGAGAAAAAACAGCTCGTTGCCGATGTGTATGCGGATTATTCGCAGACGGAAAACATCTTCACCCTGACCGGCAGATTTCCGCAGCACGGCAATGAGGTCATGATCACAAAGAGTGTATCTGCGCAGTCCGGATTGCAGACCGGCGACAGCATCCTGCTCTCATACGACCGGATCGAGCGGGAATATATCGTCACCGGCATCGTCTCCGCATTTCTCAATTCCGACGCAGTCTATCTGACCGAGGAGGGCATGCAGAAGCTGTATCCGCTGTACCGTCCGGATTCATTCCAGATTTACAAGCAGGCGGGCGTCGATACCGATGCGCTGCGTGCAGAGCTCGACCGCAAATTCGGCAAGAGCGCGGAGCAGCTCGGCAGCGCGGATACGCAGATTTCCGGCGATTATGAAGCACGCATCCGGCGTAGGGCGGAGCAGGTTATTGCGGCAATGTCGGAGCAGTTCGACGCAACGCATGTGGAATATGCAATCCGCTCCGGCGATCAGATCATCGTACAGGTGAAAAAGCCCCCCGTTGGGGAAAAGGCCGCGTATTTGACCATGGACATTGCCCTGGCCGGACGGTTCGTCCTGCTGACGCCCCTGACCCGCCGCTTCGCGGTGTCCAAGAAAATCGAGGACGAGGAAACACGGAGCCGCCTGGCCGCTTTGGCGTCCCGCATTGCCCCGGAGGGCATGGGCATGGTGATGCGCACGGACAGCGCGGAG
>CAMHUJ010000404.1 GCA_946188175.1 uncultured Ruminococcus sp. | reverse complement strand
ACTGGTCTTGCCGGAGAAAATCCGCCGTCACTTCGACGGGAACCTTTCCGGCAGAACGCTGGATGCTGTGCAGAGGGGGGATTTCAGGTTCCTTGTTTCCTGCACCGCACAAAAAATCACTGCCTGCGCGGAACACACAGGCAGTGATTGAACGAAGCATGGATGCGCCGGAACGAAATCCGCGCTTATGCCTTGAAGATAAACTGAATGAAGTTATACAGATGCGCACGGATCGAGTCATCGCCGTGATGACCGTTCTGAACGACCTGCCAGATATTGGGAACATTATTCTTCGTGAAGTTGTTGTGGTAGCCCTCCGGAATCGAGGTGCCGACAACGTCATCCGCGGTACCGGCGGTGATGTAAACGAGCGAAGGAGACTCTTTCTCACTGTTCCACTTGAAGCTGCCGGAGACGCCCGGAGCCGGACACGCAGCGCCGACATAGCCGAACTTGTCAGCATACTTCATACCGATCTGGAGCGACTCTCTGCCGCCCATGGAGAAGCCTGTGACAGCAGTATTTTCTCTGCCGGTCGCAACGCTGTAATTGCTCTCGATATGGGGCATCAGGCTGTCAACGATATCATCGACGAATGCATCGTATGCCGCATTGCTCTGGTTATCCATGCCGGACGGACCGTTCATGGTTGCGCTCGTGAAGACCAGCGGGCAGACAACGATCATTTCCTCAGCCAGACCCTGACCGATCAGGTTGCCGACGAGCTCCTTTGTTCTCATTGCCTCACCGTTGTTTCCGGCGGTCATCAGTCTGTCCTCATTCTCATAGTAGCCGTGCAGGAGATAGAGAACCGGATATTCCTTGCTGGAATCATAGCCCGCAGGGAGCAGGATGTTATAAGGCTTATTCTTGTTTGCCGCCTTGGATTTGTAGGTTTCCTTCTTGAGCGTACCGTACTGGACGCCTGCCTTGGAATCGAGCATACCGTAATCGAAGTTTTTGACCTCTGCCTCACAGATCGGCGTATACTCGGAAATGGTGCGCATTTCGCCCTTCGGCGGTGTCAGCGGCTCAGGGAACTCGGTGACCTGACCGGTCAGATACTTGACGAACCATTCAATGTCGGTGCGGTCAATGGTGCCGTCGCAGTTGACGTCTGCCATTTTCTTCACGGTCTTGTTATCGAGTGCATCGCGTGCGCCCTGCTTTGCGATAGACAGATCGGCTGCATTGATGACGCCGTCACCGTTCGCATCGCCGAGCTTATAGCTTGCGGGCTGTGCAACGCCTGCGGATTTTGCAATGATGATCTCATCGACATAGAAATCGGATTTATCCGTATCTGTTTCGATATACAGCATCGGAGAAGAGCCGCTCTTGACTGTATACTGGGAAGCGGAAATGGTGCCCCATTCACCGGAGGCAATGCTCTCCTCAGCGAAGGTATCGTATTCCGCACCGTTTCCGGAGCCGTACTGAACGGTCAGCTTGAATTTCACGGACGAGCCGGATTTCTGCTTGACCTTCGCGGAAACGTCAATGACAGTTCCCGACGGGCACAGGCTGCTGATATCATAGGAGATGCCGTTCCATGCATCGCTGCGGTCGGAGACAGCAGCGGACTGGCTGCCGCTTGCAGCCTCAGCCTTGCTGACGCCGACGGTCGCACCGCCGCGTGCCGTCCAGCCGGAAAGACCGCTTTCAAAATCGGAATGCAGCAGCTCGGAGCCGGTCAGAGCGGGCTGTGTCGGCTGATCGGGTTGCGTCGGCTGGTCGGGCTGATCCGGTGTCGTGGTGCTTCCGGCGAGATAATCCGAAATGGTTTCCGCCCAGAATTTGCCCATTTTCTCATAGCCCTTGCCGCTCGGGTGGAGATTGTCGCCGCTGAGGTCGGAGGTCGTGAGACAGCCGTGGATATCGGCGAATGTCACATGCTTGCCGGAGCCAGCGTAATCCTCGGCGACCTTCTTGACGGTATTGTTATAGTTGCCGACGCGCTGCGGATTGCCGCCGTAAGCGGTAAACTCCGGAATGGATGCGAGGAAGATCATGCCGTTCTGGTTCATGTTCTCCAGCATGTAATCGAGCAGCGCGTGCAGATCGTCGGAGCATGCGCCGAGATTGCGGTTTGCGGTCATATCGTTAGTGCCGATGATGAGCAGGATGATGTCGGGATTATACTGCTTGACCTTGTTGCCGTTTTTCAGTTCATTGTAAAGGCTGCCGGTGTTGTTTGCCTGCCCCCAGCCCGGAACCTCCTTGATCTGGAAGCCGCTGAATCCGGCATGATCGCTGTCATACTGCACACTCTGTCCGTTGTAATTGAACGAAGCATTCATGTCCTTTTTCGGACCGACCATGTCAAAGGAAATGCCCTTCTGCTTCAAAGCATAATCGAGGTATTTCCGGTAGCCGCCGGCCTCGCCGTCACCGTTTGTAATGGAATCACCGACCGGCATGATTTTGACTTGATCGAGCGCTTTTACCTCCTGTGCGGGCTTGAGAAAGTCTGATGTCAGCAGCGTAGTAGCTGCCAGCACAGAAGCCGACAGGATTGAGAGCAGTTTTTTCATAAGCGTTTTCCTCCTTTTCACGGTTCGGATTGATAAGCGCACGCTGCACTGTACTATCATTATAGCGCAAATCAGGGGTGCGCGTCTAGCAAAGATTTGCGCAAATCGCCGCGATATTCTCTAATCTTGCGTTTTTTTTCAGGAAGGATGCCGGAAATGCATCTGATTCTGCAATGATAAAAAGAATAAACAGGAAAAACGCGCGATTCTTCCGCGTCAGCAGCATTTCCTTTTCATGCGGTATCTCCGGTGGATATATTATAATGCGGATGCTACAGTATTGCTTCGCAGACTGTCCCAAAACCTGCCGGAGGCACCATATAGAAGTGAATGCTGTCGCCGTGATGATTTTTCCGATACATATTGACATCGGATGCGATTTGCGATACAATGTAGATAGGTTCAGAACAGCCGCGCGCGGAAACGGGTATCCGCACCGGCTGCAATTACACCGGAACCGGTGAAATCATTTCGAGAGGGGAAATACAAATGAAAAAGCATCATCTGCTGTCACTGAGTCTGGCAGCACTCGTCGCCGCAGCGGGAGCGGCAGGCTTTGCAGGCATTCGCCTG
>CAMHUJ010000403.1 GCA_946188175.1 uncultured Ruminococcus sp. | reverse complement strand
CGTTTACTTTGGTCGGATAGATATAAGCGTTCATATTACCGCTGCCGGAAAGCGTCAGCGTATCGCCCTCGAGCGACCATATCGTACTGCCGCCGCAGCTGCCGGAGGTCGGATACTCGCCGAGCGATTCAAAACGGATGCCGTAGGTTTCCGCATATTGCTGCGTGGTCGAGCCTTCATAGCCGCGCAGTACGCCGTTATAGACCAAATCGGCATCCTTGGCAAGCCAGCCGCCGCCCGCATTCGTAAAAATCCGCTTGTTGTTGGAAAACTCCGTATAATAATTCGGAATCGTCACACTCTTGAGATTCGTACAGTACGTAAACGAATCGGAATTGATCGTGCGGATCGAATCCGGCAGCACGACATCCTCCAGCAGCTCACAGTATGAAAACGATCCCTTCAGGAAAAACAATGAATCCGGAAAGTTTATTGTTTTCAGCGCGGTGCATTTTTCAAATGATCCCTCGCCGATCTCCTCAACGCCGGATTCCATGGTGACGGTTTCCAGTCCGGTGCAGCCCAGGAAGGCATCGTCTTCGATTTCCTCCACCGTGCCGGGGATTGTCACCGATTTCAGTCCGGTACAGTAGGCAAAGCAGCCGCTGCCGAATTTTTCGAGCGTAGAAGGAAATTTCACGGATGTCAGCGCGGTATTCTTCCGGAATGCATCCGAATTGATTGTTTTGATTCCCTCCGGAATCACGACATCGCCGGAGGTGCCGCGTCCGTCATAGAGAATATCATTGAAGATCATCAGCGGCGTTTTCTTACGCTGTGCCTCCAGCCACGGTGTACCGGTAAAGGCTGCGCTGTTGATATCCCGCAGTGATTTCATATCCTCCGGAAAATTGATCGTTTCAAGCGAGGTACAGCCCTTGAAGCAGGCATAGTTCAGAACCTGAATCGTCTTCGGGAGCGTCACGGATTTCAGCTTCGTGCAGTTTTCAAATGCCTGCATATGGACCCATTCCACGTTATAGCCGTTGATCTTCTCCGGAATGACCAGCTCCTCCGGAAGCGCATCCGTATAGCCGGTGATCAGGCAGAAGCTGCCCATGATCTCATACTTCATACCGTTATAGACGCCTGTTTGGTTTTCCTGTACGGCTGCCGCAGAAGCCGGTATCGCCGGAAGGGCTGCTGCCGTACCGCTCAGTGCCAGCGCCGCTGCGCAGATGATCGCTTTGGTTCGTAATGCTTTCATAAAGACCTGCCTTTCTGTAAATACAAATGCTGTTGAAACGGGTGATGCCAATATTATTATAGCATATTATTACACAAAAAGCAAGCTGAGTGCAGTATTCTTTCTGATACAGATTCCTTTCCGAAGCGCTTTAGGAATTGCCCGCGGGGGCTCCCCGCTTATAGCATGTGATTATGGAAAAAGCAAACTGAGAGCAATATTCTTTCTGTTACGGATTCCTTTCCGAAGCGCTTTAGGAATTGCCCGCGGGGGCTCCCCGCCTGTTGACAGGGAAGGGGAATTGTGATACAATGATAGCATGAGATTTATGCCCGTTTTCGGATTTTGTAAGGAGGTGCCGTATGCTGACATTGCTGTCCATGCTCTGCCGGAGCCTGTTCTGGTTTCCGCTCTGGCAGCTGCTGCTTTCGCTGCGGAATCCGCAGCTTCTGCTTCCGGCAATGAGTATTCTGCTCGGCGGCTCGCTGCTCTCATCCTGCGTTACCCGTTATCTCCGGATGCACCTGTATCCGCATCCGAAGCGCGCGGCATGGCTTTCCTTCCTGATCATGTCGGCATGTGCTGCGCTCTGTGCGGCAGGCTGTGCGCTGCTGCACATCGAGCCTGCGGTCTGCATTCTGCTCAGCGCCTGCACATTCCTCGGCACGCACCGGAAAAACGATGCCGCACCCGAGAAGCTGTTCACGGTCAACAGCTATGCCGTATTCGTAAGCGCAGCGGTCATCGTTTCGCTTATGCTGTACGCGGCGCATCTTCCGGCAGATACGAGCCTGACGCTGGCTGTCGTCGGAACGGTCTCCGCACTCTTTTTCCTGCAGCGCAATCAGTATATGCTGCGACGCTATATCAACCGCAGAACAAATACCGAAACCGATGTCCCGCAGGAGATTCGCCGCGGCAATCTGATCCTTGTCGGCGGCATCATTCTGCTGCTCGCGGGTGTATTCCTGTTTCGCGAACCGCTGCTGCATCTGCTCGCGCAAATACAGAAGCTCATGATCCGGGTCGTTTCCGGCATCCTGCATCTGCTGCACCGCGCGGTGCTGTTCTTCAGCGGGAATGATGTTCCCCTGCCGGAGGAGGCGGAGGAGATCGCGGAAGAAACCGAGATGTTTCCGGTAACGGGAAAAACCAATCCGCTTTGGTATCTGCTCTGGATTCCGTTCATCATGGTGACATGGATCATGTGGCGCGAATTCTTATCCGACTGGGTCTATGATATCCGGATTCTGTTGCAGGATCTGATCGCAAAGCTGCGGCATACCGATCCGGAAGGCAGAGCCGTCCGCCGCACCGAAACGGATGAATACTACGACAATGAAATGACAGTCTCGCGTGAAGCACGCAGCCGGAAGCGGCAGCGCGCATGGCGCAGAGCATTGCGGCAATGGCAGGCAATGCCGGAGAGCAGTGAGAAATTCTATGCCGGATACCGGCTGCTGCTCGATGCCCCCTGCTGGCAGGCGGAGTTGCTGCATCCCTCGGATACCGTCCGCGAAATCCGTGAGAAATGGGCTGCGTATTATACGCCGCAGGAGGCACTTGACGCCGTCACCGATGACTTTCATGCAGACCGCTATGCAGAAACCGGTCTGCCGCCGGACGCAATCGCCGATCTGACAAAGGCACTGCAATGCATCCGGCATATCACCTAAGGAGGTTTCCACATGGCATTACACCCGACAGAATTCTGCGGGCTGACCGGCTTGCAGTATGACAAATCCGCACACACATTCTGGGGCAGCTTACAGGGCTATCCGGTCTTTCTGACAGTCGTGCCGCGGCGCGATACCGTCATCTTCCGGACGATTGCGAAGGCACCCTCTGAGGCAGCCGCCGCAGAACTGAACAGTCAGGCATCTGCATGGTGCAGCGAGCATGCCGGTGTCACGGGGCTCGCACAC
>CAMHUJ010000402.1 GCA_946188175.1 uncultured Ruminococcus sp. | reverse complement strand
GGAGGCGGCATGGGCGCGGCTCAATGAAGCGGTGAGCAACTGGTATTATGTATTCGGCGACCGTTATTGGACGATCAATGCGGATATCGGAGACAACGCGAGTGCATGGCTCTCTGCTGAGGTGGAAGCGGCACGCGGCATCATGAATACAACGCCGCAGATGATTCAGAATCCGGCGGCAGTCTGTCATCTGCATCATAAGCTGTGGTCGATCGGGCTGTACGGTTATTCATCAGAGGCAGTCATGAATTCGCTGGGCTTCAACGATCAGTACAAGGAATGGGTCGCGCTGGTCGAATACGGCATGGACACAAATCCGGATCTTTGAGAAAGGAGATATTATGGGCTTCAAGGATTCACACAAGAAACGCGCTGCGGGTGTGCAGAGTTTTCTTTCTTCCAATAAGCTGTTCGTCGTGATCGCATTGGTCGCGGCAATTATCATCGGGACAGGACTGATCAAGGGAAACACAGTCGAAGTACCCGCATCTGAAACAGAGCAGACAGAGGAAGCGACTGCTCCGCATTGGCGCTTTTATCCTTCCGATCTGGTCGTTCTTCTGGTCGGCGGCGGCTTCTGCACGGTCATGATCATCCGGGAACGCAAAAAGGCAAAGGAGGGACTGGATTGATATACTTTTGCAAGGCGCTGCTGACTGCAAAGCAAAATCAGGAGCAGACGCTGTATCTCATCATGGAAGCGCCGAAAACCGAAACTGAACTACCGCAGCTGACAAAGGAACAGCTTGTCAATCATCACGGCTACAAGGCGTTTGTCACGAATTACCGTCCGAAAGGAACCGTCGCGGTCGATTATGCTGTCTACCGGACTGACCGTACTGATCGGGAGGTCAATGCAAGCACACCGGACGAGGACTTTGAAAAGCTGATCGCTGACAAAACGGCAGAACGGCTCTCCGGCGGCGAGATCATGATCGAGCATGACGAAAAGCCGGACAAGATCACCGGCAAGGTGCAGAAAAAGAAGAAGACCTCAAAGGTCGTAATCTTCGCCGCGGTCATGGGCTGTCTGCTGGCGGCAGTCGGTGCGCTGGCAGCGGGCATCAAGCTCGGTGAACTGAAAGCAGCAGTACCAGAGGAAGAAGCGGCAAATACGGCAGAAGACGGACTGATCATTCCGGTGCAGGCAGACATTGCGGCAGATGCAGAGCAGATCACCGTGACGATCGACCGCAGTTATTCCGCCGTACCGTTGGACGATCTTCAGCTCAAGGGCGCGGTTTCGGGTGGAAAAGCCAATATCACGCTGCCGGAGTTTGACAAGGAGGATTTCTTCACTCATGTTGCCGGGTACACCTGGGGTTTTTCATCAGACCCCGAAGGCAAAAAGATCGAGTATTACGGCGGGAAAAGCTATGACTTCACGAAGGACACAAAGCTCTTCCGTGTATTGGTAAAGTACGGGGGCGGTTCCGGTACGAAGGACGACCCGTATCAGATCGACTACTACGACCAGCTGGAGCTGATGGGACAGGAAAAAGCGCGAGGTTATTTTATTCAGACCGCAAATATATCCTTTCCGTCATGGGCTTCCCATTCTCCGATCAATACGGTGAACGAGCTGAAAGCAGACCCGAAATCTGAATACTTTGAATATGACGGCGGCGGATATCTGATCGAAAATCTGGACGCGCCGCTGTTCGGCTCGGTATCCGGCGCGGTGATTCGCAATGTGAACATCAAAAACAGCCGTATCGAGACACAGGCGTATCAGGATTACGGCTTTATCGTCTGCAACGCCTACAATTATCACTACCGGACCGAAGGCACGGACGATAAGGAAAGCACAGTCTATGTCACCGGCGAAACGCTGATACAGCATTGCACGGTGTCGCATTCCAGCATCAATGTGCAGTACCCGCCGACCGAGGAGGACAACAGCGTACAGACCGCCGCGGTGGTAACAGCACCGCCGGTCACACCGCCTGATCTGATCGAGTACGACGAGGAAGGCAACCCGATCACAACCACGGAACCGGTTGTTACCGAACCGACCAAGCACGCGGAGCATTGTATCGGCGCGATCAGCGGCAACGGCGGCGAGATTTCGGGCTGTTATGTGACGGACTTCGGCATCTATGCGTATCTGGACGACTACTATCTGTATGTCGGAGGCATTTCCGGCAAGCCTGCAAGCGTGACCGATTCCTGCGTCTACTATTTTTCCGCGCAGGGCAACATCTTCGATGCCGGCGGCATTGTCGGCACAGCGGCAGGCACAAGGGCGTATGACGCAAAGGGACGCGAGATGCCTGACTGCTACGGCGGAAGCATTCAGGGCTGCAATGCCCGGAACATCATGCTGAGCACCGAGATGACAGCAGGCGGAATTGCAGGTGAAGGTTCTACCGATGCGGAGGGCGCAGTGATCTCCAACTGCTATGCCAATGAGCTGACCTTTTCCTGCGGAACCTTTGAGGACACGGAACGGAAGATACCGATCAAGGCAGGAACGCTCGGCGGCATCATCGCGGCAGACGGCACCGGCAAAAAGGGGCATCTGATCACAAACAGCGTTTCCCATGCGGATTTCCCGGTGATTGGCAAGGCGGCAAAGTCGAAATTTGACGATACAGTGCGGCAGGCTCCGTCCTATGCGTTTTATCAGGAGAATATCCTGACCGTTCTCAATCGCAATACTGTCGATCCCGTCAATCCGAAGGAGATCTACACCGGCAGCTTCATGTTCGGTGAACAGGGCGAATTCGGAGATGAAACTGGCAATCTGCCGTACCCGCAGGAAATCTGCGATCTGTTTGAAAAAACGATAGTCACACAAGGAGGATGAACATGGAACCGAACAAGATAACGACCGGCACACCCGCTGATATAGTGGAAGCACCGGTCAAAAAGAAGAACCCGCTTGCGGCAGCAAAGCGGGAACTGGCACAGAATGAAAAACAGCAGCAACAGAAGCGTGAACAGGTCGAACGGCTGACAGCAGAGATCGCCGTACTGGAAGGACAGCATGAAACGCTGCAAAAGACTGTTCGCACGCTGGAGACCGAAGAGCTGACCTTCCAGGTGAAGCGGCTTCTGAATGAAGGATCGCTCTCTCCGCATGATGTGATGCAGCTTGTTAATGAAGCGAAGCCGAGCAAATCC
>CAMHUJ010000401.1 GCA_946188175.1 uncultured Ruminococcus sp. | reverse complement strand
GCATCCGAAGTTCTGCTCCTTTGCAAACCGCACTGCTGCACGGGCAAATGCAACCAGAACATTCGTGGTAAACTCCGGATTGGAGTCGAGCTTGAGGCTGTATTCGATCAGATGCTTGTGCTCCTTGTTCTCACCGGAGACGCCGCTGCGCATGACAAAGCCGCCGTGCGGAATGCCTGCGTGATCGCGGTTCAGCTCTTCCTGCGAGATAAAGTGTACAACGGTATCATAGTCAGCAAAATAGTTAGGCATTGTCTTGATGTCATTCTCGATCTTTGCAAGATCTGCACCCGGCTTCGCAACGACAAAGCACTCGCGGAGATGCTTCTGACGGGTCGTCAGTTCAGGCTGCTCGCCTCTGCGGACAGCCTCCATGGCAGATGCGATCGGAACGGTATACTGCTTGCCGTCCTGCACGCCCTCTACGCGGCGGATTGCATCGGAATGTCCCTGCGATACGCCCTTGCCCCAGAAGGTGTAATCCTTGCCTTCCGGCAGAATGCAGTTGCCGTAGAGTCTTGCGAGAGAGAACATACCCGGATCCCAGCCGACGGAGATCATTGCAACGTGGCCGGATGCCTTTGCAGCGGCATCAACATTTGCAAAGTGCTCAGGGATTCTTGCGTGTGTATCAAAGCTGTCAACGACAGTAAAGAGCTTTGCAAGCTCAGGTGTCTGCTTCGGAAGATCGGTTGCGGAGCCGCCGCAGACGATAACAACATCAGCTTCGTCCTGATGTGCTGCGAGATCGTTGTACTGATAAACCGGAACATTTGCGGTTTTCAGTGTCACTGCGGACGGATCGCGGCGTGTTGCGACAAATGCAAGCGCGGTATCCGGATTGCTGCGGATTGCGAGCTCGACACCTTTTCCGAGGTTGCCGTAACCGACAATACCAATACGAATCTTGCTCATGAGTAAGAGACCTCCTTAAGTGATTGTTTATGCCTATTATTATACTCTATTTTGCCGAGTTTGTCAATATTTTCACAAAGATTTTTTCGCTTTTATGCAGCAAAGTGAGCCGCATCAAAAAACTGCCGCCCGAAAGCAGCAGTTTTTGCAGTTTAATCGCCGAAAATAAATGCATGTGTCAGTCCGAACCATTCCCGAACCCAGTAGGTCGGGAACATCAAAAGTGTCGTATGTGCCGGCGCCGGGTCACAGTGCGGAAGGGTTTCACGTTTTGCAAGATACTGCGCACGCATTTCATGATAGCCGTCCGTTGCGATCATCACATTGCCGGTGATACCGTGTTCCTCGAGTATCTTCTTGGAAAAACGCAGATTCTCCGACGTCGAGGTAGACTGATCCTCTGTCAGGATTCTGGATTCTGCGATTCCTTTTTTGATCAGCTCACGGCGCATGCATTCCGCTTCTGAAATAACTTCATCATGGCCCTTGCCGCCGGATACCACTGCGACCATGTCCGGATATTTCTGCATGGCGTCATAGGCTGCCTTGATCCGTTCGGAGAGCATTCTGGTCGGATTTGTTCCCCGTACCTTGCAGCCGAGTACGATCACGGCCTGCGGTGTTGATTTCGGTTTCCGATATGCGGAATGCAGCATCAGAATACTTAGTATCAGACAGTATATAACGCCGAGTACGATAAGTACACCCAGTACGCGCAGTGTGATTTTTCCGGCACGGCAAGCATAAATCCGATCAAGCAAAGCAGAAATACGCTTGTTAAACAGTGCATAGACCAGAAGCAGAATACTGCATCCCAGACCGAAGGCATTGCCGATATTTACGATTCCGACGGTTGTCGGCAACCAGAATTCAATGATGAAGAAGATACTGACAAGAATCAGAAAGACGCGCAGAAAGCTGCTGTCAATCCGCAGCATGATTATTTCTCCGTGCAGATGCGTGCAACGCCGTCCTTGATTGCCGCAGCCGCAACTGCCTCAGCGACAGCCTTAGCGACCTGCGGATCAAACGGATTCGGAATGACGCATTCCGGCGAAAGATCAGTCTCGGAGACACAGCCTGCGATTGCTGCTGCGGCTGCATGCTTCATGCCTTCGGTAATATCCGATGCGCGGACGGAAAGTGCGCCCTTGAAGATGCCCGGAAATGCCAGAACATTGTTGATCTGGTTCGGGAAATCGCTTCTGCCGGTGCCGACAACGAATGCGCCTGCTTCCTTTGCGAGATCAGGCATGATTTCCGGCGTCGGATTCGCCATTGCGAAGATAAACGGCTTATCATTCATGGATTTGACCATTTCCGGTGTGACAAGATTCGGCTTGGAAACACCGATGAAGACATCTGCGCCCTTCATTGCATCTGCAAGACCGCCGCGGATGTGATTCTTATTCGTGCGCTTGGAGAGCGAGGTCAGTGCCTCGGAGGAGAGCTTGTCACCCTCGCAGACGATGCCCTTGGAGTTGAGCATCATGATATCCTGCACGCCGATTGAGAGCAGCATCTCCGCGATAGCGACGCCTGCTGCACCCGCTCCGTTGATCACAACGCGCAGATCACTGATCTGCTTGCCTGCGAGCTTGGAAGCATTCATAATTGCTGCGGAAGCGACGACCGCTGTACCGTGCTGATCATCATGGAAGACCGGAATATCGACCATAGTTTTCAGCTTGCGCTCGATCTCAAAGCAGCGCGGTGCGGAGATATCCTCGAGGTTGATGCCGCCGAAGCTGCCTGCAATCAGGGCAACGGTCTTGCAGAATTCATCCGTCTCCTTTGTATCGACGCAAAGCGGAATCGCATCAACGCCGCCGAATTCGGAGAACAGTGCACATTTTCCTTCCATGACCGGCATAGCTGCAAGCGGTCCGATATCGCCGAGACCGAGTACCGCAGTACCGTCCGTGATTACAGCGACAAGATTATGCCGTCCGGTAAGATCGTAGGACAGCGACGGATTCTTCTGAATCTCAAGGCAGGGACGCGCAACACCCGGTGTATATGCGACCGAAAGCGCCTCCTTATCCTTGATTGCGACCTTGGAACGAATGTCGAGCTTGCCGCCCCATTCCTGATGCGCAGCAAGTGCTTTTTCCATGATATCCATTTGAACATGCTCCTTTTTCATATTTTGGGATTACCGTATCATTATATCACAATTCCGTACTGAATGCAAGCCCTGTGAAGCTATATTC
>CAMHUJ010000400.1 GCA_946188175.1 uncultured Ruminococcus sp. | reverse complement strand
ATTTTCTGATTATGCCGCTGACAGCGGTTCTGATTCTGTATATCAGCCGGAAATACACACAGAGCATGATCAGCGGAGCTGTTGCTGTCCTGTTCCTCTTTCTGAATACATATTATCTGGAGGAGGTCTGTGCGGCACGTTCCATTCCGCTGTCCGTTCTGCTGACATTATCTGCTGTCTCGCTGACGGTGCATATCTGTCTGCATCCTGACTGCCGGAAGGTGCTCCTCATTCTGACCGGTCTGCTTGCGGGACTGAATATGATGAACCGGTTTGATGAAATATCGCTTGCGGCATTTCTGGTTCCGGTACTCTTTCTGGCGGCACCGAAGGGTACGCGTATCCGTTCTGTTCTGCTGTATGCAGCAGGGCTGATTCCCGTTTGTGTGCCGTGGATGATTTATTCCATGCAGCATTTCGGGAAGCTGTATATTTCGGATAACGGTCATACAATGCTGATGACAAAAGCCGAGGTTCCGAGCTATGTATATATGCCGGATACCGTTTACAGCTCTCTGCAAACAGCATTCAGCGAATGGGCAGGCAGTCATCTGAAATCGCTTCTTGATACTTTTATTGGTGCTGTCTGCATTTCAGCGCCGATTCTGCTGCTTTTGCTGATCCTGATCTTGTGCGGATTTCTGGAATGCAATAAAAAATACGGGCAACACATGAAGCTGCGTGAATTCCGGAATGAACTGCCGGAAAAGGCTGTGATGCGTGTGCAGGGCGTGGTTTTGCTCTACTGTCTGCTCAAGCTGATGATGTATGCGCTGGTCGGTTATATTGAGAAGAGATATTATGTGGAGCCTATGTTCCTCATTGCATTCGTTCTCATGATCTGTATTTTCAGGTGGCTGAAACCGATGCCGGTGTATTCAGCGAAAACAGCGTTTATGCTTATCGTTCTGGCGGGTCTGATCTTTATTTTTCCGAATCTGAATGCTGTCAGACCGGAGGCATGGAGCATGGTTCCGCCGAATGCAGAAAGAGAATGGTTTGCCGAGCTGGACGGTGCGCTCCGGGCGCAGGCATCGCCGCAGGACAGCGTTCTCATGGTCGGAAAGGATCTGAACGGCTTTTTATTCGGATGCAAAACCAGACGGCATACCTTTGTCAGTCCGGAGAATATTTCTGAGGAAACTGTCTTTTATGTACAGGATCAGATTGCAGAGGCAGACTGGATTGCGTTGTCTGTAAAGGAAGACAGTGCAGTGCGGGATGCGCTTGCATCACGGTATGCTGAGACAGAATATAAGGATTTCTATCTCTACCGTACTGCCGGATCAGAACAAACCTTGCCGGAATAAAGGAAAAGAAGATGAAAAAAGTATATGACAGAGTGATTATCGGTGCAGGGCTGTACGGTCTGTATTTTGCAGTGCTCTGCGGCGGCAGAGGTGAAAGCGTGCTTGTGTTGGAGCGCGATCCGGAGCCGTTTATGCGTGCAACATATATCAATCAGGCGCGTGTTCATATGGGTTACCATTATCCGCGCAGCTATTCGACAGCGATCAAGAGTAAGCGATATTTTGAGCGGTTTGTCGAGGATTTCGGTTTCTGCATATATCAGGATTTTGACCAGATTTATGCGACCAGCCGTCATTTCAGCTGGACAAACCGGAGCGAGTTCATCCGGTTTTGCAGCAGCATGGATATCCGGTGCGATGCGGTTTCCCCGGAGCGGTATTTCCGTCCCGGCATGTGTGACGGTGCATTTATGACGAAGGAATACACCTATGATGCACAGCTTTTGAAGGCGCACCTGCTGAAGACGCTTGCAGCCATGCCGAAGGTTGAAATCGCCGTTTCGCATCCGGTGCAGCGTATTCGGGCAGAGGGCGGCACATGGCATGTGGAGGCCGGTGATATTCGCATCAGTACGCCGTTTATTCTGAATGCAGCATATGCATCGGTGAATGATATCCACAGAATGGCAGGCTTTGAGCCGTTCCGGATCAAATATGAGAAATGCGAGATCATTCTCTGCAAGGTGGGCGAAGCGCTGGAGCATACCGGCATTACGGTCATGGACGGTCCGTTTTTCAGCATCATGCCCTTCGGAAAAACCGGACTGCACAGTCTGACCAGTGTTACGTTTACGCCGCATGAAACAAGCTATTCGGAATGTGCGGAGTTTTCCTGTCAGGCGGAATGTGCGTGCGGCAGCGGCGATCTGTATAACTGCAATAACTGTCCTGTTCGTCCGGCATCGGCATGGGAATATATGAAGCAGCTTGCCGAAAAGTATCTGAAGGATGAATATGATTTTCAGTATCACAGCAGCCTGTTCAGTATGAAGCCGATTCTGGTTGCAAGCGAACTGGACGATTCCCGTCCGACGGTGATCCGGTGTATGTCGGAGGCACCGGCATTTTTCAGTGTGCTGTCCGGAAAAATCAATACAGTCTATGATCTGACGGAGGTGCTGGATTATGAGTAAAGACAAAACATTCATCTCAGCGGTGGTTTATCTGTACAATGACGGAGACGCTGCTGCGGATTTTGTGCAGATGTTGTATCATCAGTTTACGGAGCAGTTTGCGCATTTTGAGATCATAGCGGTTGATGATTTCAGTACGGATCAGTCTCTGACAAAGCTGCGGGCTGTCAGCAGTGCGTTTTCACATCCGCTGACCATTATCCGCATGAGCCGGCATCAGGGAAAAGAGCCTTCCATGAACGCAGGTCTGGATATGGCAATCGGCGATTATATCTATCAGTTTGAAAGTGTCCGGAATCAGTTTGACAGCAGCCTGATTCAGAAGGCATTTGAAGAAATGCGCGGAAGATGCGATGTGTTGACAGTTGCACCGCCGGAAAAAGCGACATTCAGTACGCTGTTTTACCAGATATTTCAGGGCGGCAGCTCCGGCAGTGCAGAAATCGGAAAGGAATGCTTCAGCATTGTGACGCGCCGCGCCGTGAACCGTGTGCATGCGATCAATGAATATGTGCCATACCGGAAATATGCGTTTGCAGCAGCCGGACTTCCGTATCAGCGCATGATCGCGGAGGGTGCAAAGGTCTGCGGTCACCGGACCGGTTTTTCCGTTGCGATTGAAAGTGTGCTGCTGTATACGAAGTTTGGATATCGGCTCAGTATTGATATCACGGTCATGATGCTGTGTC
>CAMHUJ010000399.1 GCA_946188175.1 uncultured Ruminococcus sp. | reverse complement strand
AATTTGTCTATCTTTTCTTTGTGCATGGTGCACGGTTTTGTTTTTCAGTTCATGGATGTTTTTTGATTACAAAATGGAAAATCCTGTAATCGAGTTGTAAACTTTTCCAAAGTATGATATAATAGGCAATGTACTCTGAGTCGGAATGCTGTCTCACTGTACATTCAGTTTCTTTTACGAAAGGATGAGTTGATGAGAAAAGGGAAGGTTGCAGCAGCGATCCTGAGTCTCTTTTGCAGCGCCGCAATGCTCGGCGGTGTTTCCTTTACCGGCAATGAGATGTCCGTTGCAAGAGCCGATCAGAGCGATCAGCTTTTCGAGATCACAGGCGTAACTGTTACTACCGCAACTTCGATCGAGACCACCACTACCCTCGTAACCACTACAGCGACGTCCAAAATGGCGAAGACCGTGACGACGACCGCAGCAAAAACAACGAAAACAACTGCTGCGACGACAACCGATACATCTGCAACGAAGAAATCTGAGACGACAACAACGGTAACAGAAACAACCGCTGCGGAAGCGGAGACAGAAACTGAAACTTCTCCTGTTGCAACAGAGGCACCGGTCACCACGACTGCCGTAACCGAGACAGAGGCGCCCGAAACCGAAGCGCCGGAAACCGATGCCGCACCTGAATATACCGAATCCTCTGCAATTTCCGTCACCGACCGCGAGTATATCATGCTCTGCAATGTCGTCGGTCATGAATACGGCTCCGACTGGGTGCCGACAGAGGAAAAAGCACTGGTTGCCGAAGTCATCATGAACCGCGTGAATTCTCCGCTGTTCCCGAACAGCATCTATGAGGTGCTGACACAGTACAATCAGTTTGCCGGTCTGGAATATCTGATCGAAATGGATCATATGTCGTCCTATGTGACGCAGAGCGTCCGCGACGCCGTTGACCTCTATCTTTCCGATCCGACACAGTTCCAGCACGGTTACCTGTATTTCAACGGGGACGGATACCGGAATTATTTCCGCAAGGGTCTTTGATCAGGGCAATGGGTCTGATTGAACGAAACGCATACCGCACAAAACCGGAGCAGCGAAAGCTGTTCCGGCTTTTTTTCGTGCAAGCCTCCCTGAAACATTGACTTTCATGCGATTTTATGGTATGATATATAAGTAAAAATATAGAGAGCAGCTTTCGGCTGCACAGGAGGTTACCAATGAAATTTGCGGACGGCTTCTGGCTCAATCAGCGCGGCTATACCGTAGATTATGCCGTTCAGCCCTACGACATTCAGATCAGCGAAAATGCGGTGCGCGTCTTTGCGACATCCCAGACGATCTATCACCGCGGTATGACGCTCGGCGGCGTCACGCTGACAATCGAATTCAGCTCTGTCAAAGAGGATACAATCCGTGTAAGAATCGTACACCACAAGGGTGCTGCCGATCATACGCCGAAATTCGAGCTGAATACCGATGACAGCTTCAAGCCGGTCATCACCGAGGATGAAAACTGTGTCACGCTCTGCTCCGGCAAAACGGCGGTTACAATCGCAAAGGGCAGGCAGTGGCAGATTCGCTACACCTATGACGGCAGACTGCTGACCGGCTGCGGCTGGCGCTCTGCCTCCTATATTCAGGAGAATGCATTTGTCACCGAAAGCCGCATGCATGCCGCTTCTGACAACACATTCTGGAGCATTCCGGCGAACAGCAGCGGCACCTATATCCGCGAACAGCTCTCGCTCTCCGTCGGCGAATATGTTTACGGCTTCGGCGAAAAGTTCACGCCGTTTGTCAAGAACGGTCAGACCGTCGATATCTGGAATGCCGACGGCGGCACCTGCTCCGACCAGAGCTATAAATGCGTGCCGTTCTATCTCAGCTCCCGCGGTTACGGCGTCTTCACAAATTATACCGGTCATGTCAGCTATGAGGTCGCATCCGATACGGTCTCCAAGGTCAGCATGACAGTCGCGGGCGAATCGCTCGAATATTTCATCATCGGCGGCAGAAACTGTGCCGATGTCCTGCGGAACTATACCGACCTGACCGGCAAACCGGCACTCACACCGGCAAAATCGCTCGGTCTGTGGCTTTCCACATCCTTCACAACGGATTACGACGAGCATACCGTCACGGGTTTCCTCGACGGCATGGCAGAACGGAAGATTCCGCTGCAAATGTTCCACTTCGACTGCTTCTGGATGAAGGCGTTTACGTGGACGAGCTTTGCATGGGACGAGGAAATGTTCCCCGAACCGAAGGAAATGCTCAGCCGCATCAAGCAGAAATACAATGTCGGCATCTGCGTCTGGATCAATCCCTATATCGCGCAGGAATCCGCGCTGTTTGACGAGGGCGCCGAAAAGGGTTACTTCCTGCATACGAAGGACGGCGGCATCTTCCAGACGGATATGTGGCAGCCCGGCATGGCAATCGTGGACTTCACCAATCCCGATGCGTGCAAATGGTTTGCTGACGGCATCCGCAAGCTCTGCGCCGAGGGCGTGGACGCGATCAAAACCGATTTCGGCGAGCGCATCCCGACCGATGTCGTCTATTTCGACGGCTCCGATCCGGCTGCAATGCATAATTACTACACATACCTCTATAATAAGGTTGTATTTGAAGCACTCGAGGGCTGCAAGGGCAGGGATAATGCCGTCCTCTTTGCGAGAAGCGCGACGGCGGGCGGTCAGAAATTCCCCGTACACTGGGGCGGCGACTGCTCGGCGGAATACTCCGCTATGGCGGAAACACTCCGCGGCGGACTTTCGCTCTGCGCCTCCGGCTTCGGCTTTTTCAGCCACGATATCGGCGGCTTTGAGCAGACTGCCTCCGCAGATGTCTATAAGCGCTGGGTCGCATTCGGTCTCATGAGCACGCACAGCCGTCTGCACGGCTCGACCTCCTACCGTGTCCCGTGGGCATATGAAGCAGACGACCCGCAGAATCCGGAGAATGCATGTGCCGTGCTGCGGTACTTTACGAATCTCAAGGGCAGACTGATGCCGTATCTGTGGGCGCAGGCGAATCAGACGCATCAGACCGGCATCCCGATGATGCGCGCCATGGTCATTGACTACGCGGACGATCCTGCCTGCCTGACGCTCGACCGGCAGTATATGCTCGGCGACAGCCTGCTCTGTGCACCGGTCTTTGATGAGAGCGGCAT
>CAMHUJ010000398.1 GCA_946188175.1 uncultured Ruminococcus sp. | reverse complement strand
TGGCTCGGCGCGGACAGCACTGTCTTTGATATGGCGCACAGCTATCTGCGCACGGTTCTGCTCTTTGCACCGGCGTTCATCCTGAATCAGCTGATTCTCTGCTTCATGCGGAACGACTGCGCACCGAAGCTCGCTATGGCAGGCGTACTTGGCAGCAGCGCCGCGAATGTTGTTCTGGATTATCTGTTCATCTTCCGGTTCGGCATGGGCATGAAGGGTGCCGCGCTCGCAACCTGTATTTCACCCTTCATCAGCCTTGCAATCATGGGCATTCACTTCGCAACCGGCTGGAATGCATTTCATCTCCGGTTCGATCTTGCCTCATGGGACAGCCTGAGCAGCATCCTCTCGCTCGGTCTGTATTCCCTGCTGACCGAGCTCTCCGGCGGCATCGTGATTCTCGTATTCAACTTTGTGATCTACCGGATGCTCGGCAATACCGGCATCGCGGCTTACGGCATCATCGCAAATCTCGCAATCGTCTTTACGGCGATCTTCACCGGTCTCTCCGGCGGTGTGCAGCCGCTGATGTGCAAGCTCCGCGGCGAGCGCGATGAAACCGGCATGCGCTATCTTGTCCGCATTTCCGTTGTGACGGCGCTGCTTCTCGCTGTCGGCGCATACACGGCAATCTGCATGAAAACCGGCACGCTGGTTACCCTGTTCAACGACAGCAGCAATGCACAGCTTCAGGCATTTGCAGAGCACGGTCTGCGGCTGTATTTCATCTTCCTGCCGTTCATGGGTCTGAACTCGATCTTCGTGGTATATTTCACTGCCTGTGAGCTGCCGACCGCAGCACAGCTCGTCTCGCTGCTGCGCGGCGCACTGCTGGTCGTTCCGCTGGCATTTATCTTCTTCGCATTCCGCTCTGTCAACGGCATCTGGCTGACGATTCCGATTGCCGAGGTCCTGACGCTCGGCGTCAGCAGCGTGATCTGCTTCTACATCGCCAAGCCTTATGAAACCTACGTCTACTACTATCAGCCGCCCGAGCCGACGGTTCATTCCAGACCGAATCAATACTTCTGAAACTGAGAGCACCGTGCAGATGTACGGTGCTCTTTTCATATGCGGCAAAGTTGACAATTCCGGCAAAGTATGCTATAATGCAACTAATCTGCGATACAGTAAGGAGGATTCTTATGCATAACAGATATATCTATATTTACAGCGCTTTTCTGTTGCTGACATCTTCTGCCTGCTTACCGCTTGTATCCTGCGGCGCTGAGGAATCATCCGCCGATGCAGCCGATGCCGTGATCGAAGAAATGCTCAATCCGAAGAAATGCGGCACCTTTGTCGGGACGGTCTACAAAAAAAGCAACGGCGATATCATTCCCGGTGTAAGAGTAACCGCCGAAAACGTCAAAACGGAACAGTCCTATACGACGACAACCAATCTCCACGGCAGCTATGAGCTCATGGTTCCCGAGGGTACATATACGCTGCGGTTTGTCGCGGAGGGCTTCTACGGTCTGTGCACCGATGAATACAAGGTCAAAAAGGGCGCGACAGTCGAGACCGATCACCCGATTCAGCTGAATGCCGTCGGAGAGAATCCGAGCGGAGAAGACACCTTCGGTCCTGATATCGACGATACGCCCTCCGAGATGCGTTCTGAGCACGCTGAGAGCCCCTCAGACGCGTCGGAGCAGGATGATTCGTATGTAGACAGCAGCAGCCCCTACAAGGCCTTTATAGACGGTATTATCGCGTGTTCCGAATACCGCGGCTTTGACGGAAAGACTGCCGACAACTACGCGCAGATTATGGACTATGTGCTCTTTGACATGGATCACGACGGCACCGACGAGCTGATCATCAACACAGGCTCCTGCGAGGCCGACCGCTCGATCTGCTTCTATACCTACCGCAACGGTACCGTTCAGCTGATCGGCTATAATTTCAGCGGCTTCCATGTCTGCGGCTATCTTTGCGACAATGACTCGAATCAGTTTGTCACACAATGGGCGCATCAGGGCGTCGGCGGCGCGACATGGTACCATTTCGACGGCGATACCGTGCGCATCACAAAGGAAAACGGTCCTGTCAGCTATGAGAATAATGCAGCCGCTGTCCTCGCGGAAAACTGCACACCGATTGAAGCAAGATACGGCTACCGCAGAGATAACGGCTGGACATTTCAATAATCACCGTACAAGAAAAACTCCGCGAAACGAAGTTCAGACTTCATTTCGCGGAGCTTTTTTATGGATTTATTATCTCTGATCGAGATCAATAAACTGTACCTGCTCAAATACAGTCTCGCCGCTGTGATTCGTCATATCCTTGAGAATGGAGATCACAGAGGTATCAATCGCCGCAGTCTTCTTTGCAACGGCAATCTTGTATTCCGCAGTGATGTTGCCCGCCGGCGTTTCAATCGGCGTCAGCAGAATTGCATGCGCGGTATTCACCGCATTGATGACGTTCTTATAGCCGTCCTGCGACTTCTCCGACTGCATCACGACAATGAACTCATCCGAGCCGGTACGGTATACCGTGCCCTCCGGGAAGACCTTGCGCAGCGCCTCAACCGTTGTCAGCAGCACCTGATCGCCTGCGTCATTGCCGTATGCAATGTTGATCTGGCTGAATGCCGCCACATTGAACAGGATAAAGTAGAAGCAGTTATTCGGTTTCGGCGCAAACTTCGATGCATCCATAGAGAAGGAAACACGGTTGCTTGCATCGGTCAGAATATCCTTGAACATTGCAGTGGTCAGCGATTCCTTCGTCTTTTCCGTCTTGACGATCTGCGAGCTGAGCTTGCGGTTTGTTGCCTCCTGACGCTTGTTGATCAGGCGGAAGATGAACCACAGCGCAAAGATCAGCAGACCGAACACCAGCATGAACAGCAGCATGCTGTTGCTGAGGCGGAAGACTTCACTCTTTTCATCCTCGAGCAGCAGGAACCAGTTATGCTGTTCCAGATAATACCAGCAGCAGATAACGGTTTTGCCGTTTTCATTTTTATACTCGAATCTGCCGGTCGAGAGCGGGTCACCGTCATAGGTCGCAAGATAATTTCTCGCCTGTTCCGTCAGCTCAAGAATCTGCGGAATCTCCGTATGTCTGTCAATCTCATAGCCGTTAGAATGCACCGCATAGGTATCGATATCTGCATCCACGATTGCAAA
>CAMHUJ010000397.1 GCA_946188175.1 uncultured Ruminococcus sp. | reverse complement strand
GCGCTTTTTCACAGAAATCATAGAACACACCGGTCTGCAAAGAGAAATCCGCGCATATTCTCATACGCGATCAGACTGTTTGTGGAAAACGAAGTTGTTGCTTCTTCAATTTCCTCCGCATCCATTTCGGCAGTCTCATTCTTCGCAAAAATCTCCATTGTCGTAACGGCATGCGGATAGAACGTGATCTCGCGCCATTCGCCGAACAGCAGCTTATTCGTCGCAATGAACTTTTTGTTGACCGGAACAAGATAATACGAAAGACCGATCACCAGACAGCCCGCTGCATAGAAAAGAAACGCGATATGCTTGGTCATGATTGTAATGAAGATGCAGATTGCGATCAGCACGCCGCAGGTAATCAGCCCGATGCGCTTGTCGCTGGTCTTTTCCGTTTCATTGTAGATGCGGAATACATCCTCAAAATCCCCGTCATTCAGCCTGCACTGCACAGACAGAATTTTTTCTTCTTTCTCCATAGTAAACCTTTCGGATCAGACATCCAGATTGACTGCATATTTTGCATTGGATTCGATGAATGCTCTGCGCGGCTGCACCTTGTCGCCCATGAGGATCGAGAAGATCTCGTCCGCCTTCATGGCATCCTCCATAGTGACGCGGATCATCGTGCGCGTTTCGGGATCCATGGTCGTTTCCCAGAGCTGCACGGGGTCCATTTCACCGAGACCCTTATAGCGCTGCACTTCGACCTTTGCGCCGTTTGCAGAAAGCTCCGCGATATACTTGTCGCGTTCCTCATCGCTGAATGCGTATTTATGTGTTTTTCCTTTTGTCACGCGGAAAAGCGGCGGCTGTGCGATATAGACATTGCCGTTTTCGATCAGCGGACGCATAAACCGGAAGAAGAAGGTCAGCAGCAGCGTGCGGATATGGCAGCCGTCCACATCGGCATCCGCCATGATAATGACTTTGCCGTAGCGCAGCTTGCTGATATCAAAATCCTCGCCGATCGAAGTACCGAGTGCCGTCACAACCGGCTGGAGCTTGTCATTGCCGTAAACCTTGTCGATGCGCACACGCTCGACATTGAGCATCTTGCCCCAGAGCGGCAGAATCGCCTGATAGCGTCTGTCTCTGCCTTCCTTTGCGGAACCGCCTGCGGAATCACCCTCGACGATATAGATTTCGGTATATTCGATATCGCGCTCGGAGCAGTCTGCGAGCTTGCCCGGCAGCGACGCGGATTCCATTGCGGATTTGCGTCTTGCCGTTTCACGCGCCTTCTTTGCAGCCTCTCTTGCGCGCTGTGCCGCCTGCGACTTCTCGAAAATCGCCGCAGCAACGGTCGGATTCTCCTCGAGATAATCCATGAGCTTATCGCAGACAATCTGCTCGACGAACGGTCTGATCTCCGGATTGCCGAGCTTGACCTTCGTCTGGCTCTCGAACTGGCAGTCGGTCAGCTTGACGGAAATGATCGCCGTCAGACCTTCACGGACATCCTCGCCCATGAGCTTTGCATCGTCCTTCATCAGACCGAATTTCTTGCCGTATTCGTTGATTGTTTTCGTCAGTGCATTGCGGAAGCCGACCTCATGCACACCGCCGTCGATTGTATGGACATTATTCGCAAAGGACATAATGACTTCGTTGTAGCTGTCATTGTACTGCATTGCGATCTCGACGGAATTATCGTCCTTTTTGCCGTTAAAATAAATGACCTGATCGGAAAGCGGATCGAGACCTCGGGTCTTGTGAATATGCTCGATGAACTGACGGATACCGCCCTCATAGCAGAGCACCTCATGAAGTTCCTCCTCCGGATGCCGCTTATCCTCGATCTCAATTTTCAGTCCGGCATTCAGGAACGCCTGCTCACGCATGCGCTTGAGCAGAACCTGATAATCGAAAACCGTTGTTTCTTCAAAGATTTCCGCATCCGGCTTAAAGGTGACGGATGTGCCGTGACGGTCGGTATCGCCGGTCATTTCCAGCTCCTTGCTGTACTTGCCGCGTTCAAAGCGCTGGAAATAGCTGTGCTTGCCGTCCCAGACCGTCAGCTCAAGCCACTCGGACAGCGCATTGACAACCGATGCGCCGACGCCGTGCAGACCGCCCGCGACCTTATAGCCGCCGCCGCCGAACTTACCGCCTGCGTGCAGCACGGTAAAGACGACCGTCGCCGCAGAAATCTTCTCCTTCGGATGCATACCGACCGGAATGCCTCTGCCGTTATCGGTGACACGGATCACATCGCCGTCGAGAATCTCGACCTTGATCTCCGTGCAGTAGCCTGCGAGCGCCTCATCAATCGAGTTATCCACAATTTCATAGACGAGATGATGCAGACCGCCCGAGCCCGTCGTACCGATATACATACCCGGACGCTTCCGGACAGCCTCCAGACCCTCCAGAACCTGAATCTGATTTTCGTCATAGTCGCCTTCGACAGGCGTTTGTGTCAGCATTTCTTCATTATCCATTATTACGTGCCTCCGGGAAAAAATATTTTTTGATCCGAAACTGCTGCCGTAAATGCAAACGAATCGGGTGATATTCAGAACATTGTCAGTGCGCGCTTGCGCAGCGTCGAAACGGAAATCGACGAAATATAGGCAATTTCCTCGCCGTTTTCGATGCAGACGACAAAGCTCTTCGGCATCTCCGCCGAGACATTGACCGCCTTGCCTTCTTTTTCCAGCCGGCTCAGATACGCGCGCGTATCCGGACCGATTGTCGTATTTTCAATATCAAACACACCGATCACGGTCGTATCGTTAATTGAAATCTGTTCACCGAGATGAATATACATAGCTGCACTCCTTATTCCGGCGTCTGTTCTGTCAGACAGCCGTTCTCCATGCAGAATATTTTTCCCTCACCGAAATATCCGACTGCCTCGGGCTGCGGTGTTGTCAGGAAAATCTGCATATCTCCGACGATATCATACACGAGCTTCTGCCGCTGGGCATCGAGCTCCCCCATGACATCATCGAGCAGAATGACCGGTGTTTCATCCTTTTGCTCATAGAAAACCGCCGCCTGTGCGAGCTTCAGCACCAGCGCGGTACTTTTCTGCTGTCCCTGCGAACCGAATTCACGAACCGACAGTCCGCCGATCCTACAGGAAAAATCATCTCTTCCGGCTCCCTTTGCAGTAAAGCCGAGCCGGATATCGTCATC
>CAMHUJ010000396.1 GCA_946188175.1 uncultured Ruminococcus sp. | reverse complement strand
GCCTGCCTGTGAGGAAACCGATTTGCCGACAGAGGACTGGAAACGAATCATTGACAAGCTTTCCGGCTTGCATCTCTGTGCACTCACGCTGACCGGCGGCGAACCGCTGATCCGACCGGATTTCTTTGAGATCGCACAGTATGCAAAAGATACGCTGAAAGTCCCGATGCAGCTCATGTCCAATGCAACGCTCATTACGGAGCCGGTTGCCGACAAGCTGATCGAGCTGTTCGATGACTTTTCGTTCAGTCTGGACGGTGCAGACGAGGAAAGCTGCACACCGGTCAGAGGCAAGGGTGTCTTTGCAAATGCCATGCGCGGCATTATGCGAATGAAGGAACGCGGAATGAAGCATTTTTCGCTGTCCTTTACAGAAGTACGCCAGAATCAGCATGCCGTGCAGAAGTTTGAAGACCTCTGCAAAGAACTCGGCGCAACGCCGATGATCCGCAATTTCGATCTCGTCGGCCGAGCGGCAGCGCATCTCGATCTCGTACCGGAGGATGTAGATGCAGATTATATGCCAGTGATCGTGCCGTTCCCGAAGGGATGCGATTGCTTTCCCCCGCATGATATGCCTGTCGGCATCAGGTGCGGTGCGATTTTTGAAAAATTTGCAATCGGCTATGACGGTACATTGTTCCCTTGCATCTCGATGATTCAGCCGGAATTCGGCATGGGCAATGTTCTGGAGATTGATGATTTCGCTTCCTTCTACCGCAGCGGCAAATATCAAAGCTCCGACGGTTATCAGCTGTTCCGGAACAGTCATCCTGCTTTTAGTTCAGAATGTGCAGACTGCCCTGCAAGACTGTTCTGCGACAACTGCGTAACCTATATCTACCGGCAGAAGCATCATCCGAAACGGGATTACTTCTGCGCACTGAAACAGAAGGAGCTGCTGCGCGTATGGTGAAAAGAAACCGGTATCTGAGCTGCGATCAGCATACACTGTTCTGCAATATCTGGGTTACTTCGTTCTGCAACTTCTCCTGCAAATACTGCTATGAGAGCACCGATAAGCCCGAAGCATATATGAGCCGCGAAACTGCCGATCAAACCATACAGTTTTTGGAAACAGTGATGCAGCAGCACTATGACGGCATCTGGCTCAATTTTCACGGCGGCGAGCCAATGTTGAATGCAAAGATTATCAAATATATTGCCGGCGAAATGGAACACAGAGGCTACAGCATCTATACCTCTATGACAACAAACTGCTCTGTACGCGATGCGGAAATCTGCGATTATATTGATGAGCTGACCGTCAGTCTGGACGGCGATCAGACCGTACACGACCGGAACCGCGTCACACGCACCGGAAAAGGAACCTTTCAGATTGTCATTGACAATGCCCGCTTCTATTTGGAGCATGCGGAGAATACCCGTTTGCGCATGGTGGTTCGTTCCGATACCGTGTCCGATCTGGCACTCGGCGTACAGTATCTCTACGGGCTGGGCTTCCGTGTGATTATCCCCGGCGTGGATTATTTTGATCCGGACTGGACGGAGACGCTGTTCGATCAGTTGTTCGAACAGTATCAGGCGCTGCATCGCTGGCGCATCGCAAATGTGCATGAAGAAGCAATAATTGGCACACTCGATGAAAAAATCAAGCCGCGCGGCAAATGTGTAGTCGGCTGTGACGGCTATCAGATCGCGCAAGACGGAAAAATCTATCCCTGCACATATATTACAGGCAAACCGGAATACTGCATCGGAGATGTCCGCAGCGGCATTGATCCGGAAGCCGTCCGGCGCATCAACTGTGCCGTTCAGCAGGATGTTCCCGCTTGCAGCGGCTGTGCCAATATTCCCTACTGCATTGCACAGCGCTGCCTGATTCTGAATCAGCAGCTGACCGGAGAACTCACAACGCCCTCCGCAATCCTCTGCGCAGAAGAAAATATGAAACAGAAGCTCCGGAAATACATTCGCGAAACAGGAACCGGTGATACTCATGTTTGAAGATGCATACCGCCTTGTCATAAAACGGAACCTCCGGCGCACCGTGCAGCTTGCAATTCTTTTGACGCTGATTTCGCTCGGATCCGTTGCAGCCTCCGCGCTGCTTATGAAGATTATTGACGATGTGATACCGATGTGCAGCGGGTCGCTGCTGCTGCGGACCGTGCTGTTCTATGTGGCACTTTCCGTACTGCAAACGATCATATCCTATGCCTCCGGAGATTACCGATGAGCAGATCTGGGCAGCGCTGCGAAACATGCAGCTCGAGGAGTTCTTCCGGCAGACGGAACATCAGCTTGATACCCGTATCGGCGAAAGCGGGCTGCGTCTCTCTGCCGGTCAGCGTCAGCGCATCGCACTGGCACGCAGTCTCCTCAGCGGCAGAAAGATCATCATTCTTGATGAGCCGACCGCCGCACTTGATGCAGAAACCGCACAGCATGTATCTGACATACTGTATGACAGCTTCTCTGACAGAACTTTAATCATCATCACACACAATCAGGAAATCCTGCACCGGTGTGATGCCGTGCTCCGGATTGAAAACGGAATGGTCTCGGAGACAAAAATCTATGAAAAAGTAAAAGGAGTTGCATCATGAAAAAATCGAAAACCGTATCCATTGTTATGACTGTGCTTGCGCTGATTGCCATTCTCGGCATTGCTGTTTACGGCAAGATTCTGGACCGGAAGGGCGATGAAAGCGCACTGATTCAGTACACCGTCATCGGCTTATCTGTGATTCTGCCGATTGTCAGCGGTATCTGCTGCCTGATCCCGGCTGCTGCACGCAGCGGACTTGCATGGCTTGCCGCACTCCTCATTGCAATCGCGGCATATATTGCTCCGATGATCGCTTCCGGCAGTTTTTCGCTGGTTACTGATCCGTCTGTGCTGCTCATCATGCTCGGACCGTGCGCCGCAGGTTTCCTGATCGGATGCCTGATCGGACTGATCCGGAAAAAAGCAGCCGCAGCTGCCTGAACGCTTCCGTGAAATCATATACAACAGAATCTGCACAGTATCAGCGAATATTTCGCAATCATCTTACTTTTGTTATCTGACCGCAAAGGGCAGTACGCAATGTCGACTGCGGTTTAGATATAATTACACCAAATTTATATTATCTTATTTATGAAAGGACATTACTACTATGGAAATCAAGAAGCTTTCTA
>CAMHUJ010000395.1 GCA_946188175.1 uncultured Ruminococcus sp. | reverse complement strand
AATCGTATATTTATGATATAATATAAGCGTATGCGCGAAAAATCGGATATGCGCGAAACCGGAACTCCCCCTCCGGCTTCGGTGCATCGGCAGCGGCCTGCGGCTGATCTTACTGCTGCCTCATCCTGTATTTTCGCGGATCCACTGCCACAGACACTGCGATTCCAAATATCTGACGGAATCAGACGCGCTTTTAGGGTAAAAGGCACGAAATGCACACTGAATATTGGGCATATCTTACAAATCGGGGTATGCGTTTTTGTTGTGTATTGACAAACGACTTTTCCTGTGTTATAATATGAGATAGTGTACAGTTTGAGGGATAGTCTGCGCTCTTGCAGAAATCGGCTGTTCCGCCGTGGAAAATCGGAACTGCCGCTCCGGATGCAGAATACTTCGCTGCGCAAGATTAAACTGAAAAATACAGTCAGTAATTCGGAGGAATTCAGATGAATCGGTTTCAACCGTTTGAAAACAAGATTTGGCTTTCGTCCCCGACGATGCACGGAGATGAGCTGAAATGGGTGCAGGATGCGTTCGCTAAGAACTGGATTACAACAGCCGGCGAGAATATCAACGAGCTGGAACGCATCGTTGCAGAGTATGCCGGTGTCAAATACGCCGTCGCACTCTCCTGCGGCACGGCTTCGCTGCATCTGGCAGTCAAGCTCGCAGGCGAGCAGCTCTACGGTCAGGCAAAGCCCGACTGCGGTACCTTGCAGGGACACAAGGTGTTCGCTTCCGATATGACCTTTGACGCGACCGTCAACCCGATTGCATATGAAGACGGCGAGGCTGTCTTTATTGATACCGAGCGCGAGACATGGAATATGGATCCGAAGGCACTCGAAAAAGCCTTCGAGCTCTATCCGGAAGTCAGACTCCTTGTTATTGCGCATCTCTACGGAACACCCGGCAAGATTGATGAGATCCGCGCGATCTGCAAGAAGCACGGTGCACTGATTGTTGAGGACGCGGCGGAATCCTTCGGCGCGACCTACAAGGGCAAGCAGACCGGCGGCTTCGGCGATTTCAACGCGATCAGCTTCAACGGCAACAAGATCATCACCGGTTCCTCCGGCGGCATGTTCCTGACCGACTCCAAGGATGCGGCGGATAAAATCCGCAAGTGGTCCACGCAGTCGCGTGAAAATGCACCGTGGTATCAGCACGAGGAGATCGGCTATAATTACCGCATGTCCAATCTGATTGCGGGTGTTGTCCGCGGACAGATGCCCTATCTCGATGAACATATCGCACAGAAGAAGGCGATCTACGAGCGCTATAAGGAAGGCTTCAAGGGTCTGCCTGTTTCGATGAATCCGTTTGATGCGGAAAACAGCAAGCCGAATTTCTGGCTCTCCTGCATGCTGATCGACCAGGATGCAATGTGCAGACAGGTGCGCGGTGAAAATCAGCCGCTCTATGTTTCGGAAAAGGGCAAGACATGTCCGACCGAAATCCTTGATACACTGATTCGTTACAATGCTGAGGGCAGACCGATCTGGAAGCCGATGCATATGCAGCCGATCTACAGAATGAATCCGTTTGTTACGGCAAGCGGCAGCGGCAGAGGACAGTCCAATGCCTATATCGACCGCGGCGAGGCTGTCGATGTCGGCGCGGATATCTTTGCACGCGGTCTCTGCCTGCCGAGCGATAATAAAATGACCCCTGAGGAGCAGGATATCATCATTGAAATCATCAGAAGCTGCTTTGAATAATTCTTCCTTGGCATCCGTGGAGTTTTTATGATAGAAATCGGAAGTGAATTCTGGGAGCTGCCGCTGAAGGCGGAGCCCGATCCGGCGCTGTTCCCCGCGGATACAAAATGGTATCTCTCGGGCAGAGCGGCACTGAACGCGATTCTCGGCGATATCCTTGCAAAGCATCCCTGCCGCACGGCTGCGCTGCCGTCGTGGTGCTGTGATTCGATGATCAAGCCGTTTGCCGATCACGGTCTCGATATCCGGTTCTATCCGGTATACCGCGATGAATCCGGCAGGCTTGTGCAGGCGCTGCATGATGCAGCTGACTGCGATATTGCACTGGTGCTTGATTATTTCGGCTTTCATACAGAGCAGGATACATCGTCTCTCCGCGGTATTGTCATCCGCGATTTGACGCATGCGTTTTTCTCCGGTATTCCGGAGGATGCGGACTATTATTTCGGCAGTACGCGGAAATGGACCGGTATCTGGTCCGGCGGCTATGCATGGGCAAAGGACGGCGCACTGCCGGATGTGAAGCCTGTCAATGAGCTGCATCCGTATATCGCTGCGCGCAAGGCCGCGATGCTGCAAAAGAAAAAGTATATTGAGAATCCGGAAGGCAATGACAAGGAATTCCTCAAGCTGTTTGGCTATGCCGAGGAATGGCTCGATGAAAATACGGAGCTTTTCGGCGCCGCCGCAAGGGATATCTCCGTCGTCCGTTGCCTTGATACGGATATGATCCGCAGAAAACGCCGCGAGAATGCTGCATTTCTGCTGGAACGGCTTGGGCAGTATGCGTTTGTGCAGACGCCCGGCGAAAAAGACTGTCCGCTGTTTGTACCGGTCTTTCTCGCGCCCGATCTGCGCACGGCTTTGCGGAAGCATCTGATTGGGAAGCAGATTTACTGTCCGGTTCACTGGCCTGTCTCGGAATATCACAGGCTGACGCCGCAGACGCAGCGGCTGTATGATGAGGAGCTGAGCATCATCTGCGACCAGCGGTATGATCTCTCCGATATGCAGCGCATCTGCGATGAAATCGTTTCATTTATCACTTCATATAAAGGAGCTTGAATATGGCAAAGAGGAAAAAGCACCGTCCCTACGGTCCTTATGAAATGTTTTTCAAGCGACCGCTTGGCTTTATCGGCGCACTGTTCGGCATCATCATTCTGAGCCCGCTGCTTCTGTTTACGGCGGCAATGATCAAGCTGACCATGGGCTCGCCGGTGATCTTCAAGCAGCAGCGTCCCGGACTGCACGGCAAAATCTTTACGATGTACAAATTCCGCTCGATGAAGGATGCGACCGACCGGAACGGCAGAAAGTTGACCGATGCGGAGCGCCTGAAAATCATCAAGGAAAAGGGCGAGGAATTCGTCAGCTCGGATGAGGAGCGCATGACATGGTTCGGCAACTTCATCCGGAAG
>CAMHUJ010000394.1 GCA_946188175.1 uncultured Ruminococcus sp. | reverse complement strand
CTGTTTGCGGAAACATCGGCTGCGTGGCGTGTCAGTGCGGCACAGACCGCGGCGTCCGGCGATGCGGCAAAAGCGGTCGCATACAGCAAGGCGGCTGCCGCTGTGCAGGCTGAGGACGACCGGACAGGGGAGAACGACAGCGAGGACCCGTACCGGAAAACCGTGACGGTGAAGGCGTATCAGATCACATCGGATCATGTGAAAATTCTGCTCAATCAGAAGGAGCTGCGTCCCGCTATTGACAGTTACAGCATGCTGCTCAGCAATCTGTATCCGTCCGGCTCATATGATA
The DNA here is from genome assembly GCA_946188175.1 of uncultured Ruminococcus sp. Taxonomy (GTDB): domain Bacteria; phylum Bacillota; class Clostridia; order Oscillospirales; family Ruminococcaceae; genus Firm-04. The sequence continues at coordinate 2,864 of CAMHUJ010000394.1, read as the reverse complement.
AAACAGAAGAAAAGCCGGAGGATACCGCACGGATTTCCGGCTGGTTCCTGACACCGGACGGTCTTCAGCGAGTGGATACTTACAGCAAGCTGGCACTTTCAGAGGATCATTGCGTTTATTATATGACGAAGAATGTCCCCGTGCATTATGTCCGGTTTGATGCCGGAGAAGGCAAAACGATCTGGACTGCCTCGAAGCCGTCTTATTACGGAACGCTGCGCAGTGTTGCAGAGAATGAGGCGATCTACGCAGATCAGGATAAGCCACACAGCCAGATCCCGACGGCTGAATGGGGCGACCGCGCATTCCTCGGCTGGTTCACGGCGCCCGAGGGCGGTGAGAAGATCACAGGGGATTCTGTCATTTCCGGTGACAAGGAGCTGACATTCTATGCACATTGGGACAAGGAGGGCACAGCTTCTCCGCGCAGTGAGTATTACGTCACCATGATCAATGAAGATACGGAGGAAGGAGAAGAACCGTATATCCTGAGAGTTGCGTATGTGCAGAAGGGCGATGCATACGGCAAGGTGTTCAAAGAATCCTTCTATGTTCCGTCCTCATATACGAGGTTAAAGAAGGAGGATTTTGTTCCCGGCACCGCTCTTGCCCGTGACTGGTATACGGAGAAGGAAGGCGGCGAGATCGTAGACGAACGCAGCGAGAAGACCGTTCCGGGCGATACGGTGCTCTATTACAGAAAAGAGGTTTTTCCGTGCCATTATATTTCGTTTGATGCCGGTGAGGGTGAGCTTTTCTGGAATGTGGATAAGCTGAATTACAGGGAGGGCAATGTTGAACCGGCAAAAAGCTGCGAGATGATCGCAATGGAGGATCACGCGATCGGCGCACTGCCGACGGCTGAAAACGGAACCCATGCATTCCTTGGCTGGTTTACGCAGCCCGAAGGCGGTACGCTGGTTGATAGCAACACCGTCTACAAGGACAAGAGTGATCTGAAGCTCTATGCACACTGGGACGCGGAAGGAACGACCGAGGCGCCGAAGGGCATCAAGCTGCGTATTTACAATGTGGATTCGCAGACCGGAGCGCTGACGGTTCAGCGGGATTACAGAGGCGAAGACTGTGAAACGTATTATGAGCTGATGTTTGGAAAGAATCACTCCACCGTAATGAAAAGCGCATCTGCTTCATCGTCGGTCTCTCAGAAGATCGAGATTCCGGACGGCATGACCTATCAGTACGGATTATATACTGAGGCAAATGGCGGGCAGACGGTTTCTATGATTGATCCGCTTCTGAAAAATGAAGATCATGCGCTCTACAACCATTACGGCTTTGTTCCGTATTATCACGTGCTGTTTGATGCAAACGGCGGAAAGGTTGTTTGGAACGGCGCAAAGACCGGTATGACATTTTCCAATGACAGGGCGCTTCGGGATAATGAAATTGCGATGATAAAGAACGGTGCATTCAGCAGACTGCCGAATGCAGTCAACGGTTCACGCAAATTCCTCGGCTGGTTTACCGAACCGGACGGCGGTGAGCAGATCAAAGACTATTCCGATTTCAAGGGCAGCGGGGATACGACATATTATGCACACTGGGATGAGGAAGGTACGGAAACGCCTGTTGAGGGCGTGTATATGAACTGCTACCGTTTCAACACCGATACCTCGGCGTATGCGCTGTACGGCAACTATCTGGTCAAGCCCGGTACCACATATGCCGGAGCATCCCTTATAGCGCCGTCGGTATCCGTTCCGAGAATCAAAGGCACCGAGATACCGGAAGGTAAATTACAGAAAGCGCTCTGGTATACCGAGCCGGAGGGCGGTTTCCGGGCAGACGGCAGTTCAGAGCCTGTACCGGATCATGATTTTGCACTTTACGTCCGCTCCGGCTTGGTCGGATTCCACTATGTGACGTTTGATCCGGGAGAGGGCGATCTTTCCCTTTACGATGAATCCGAGACGGACAGATATCGGCCGGTTGCAACGACAAAGGCGTATTATGCAAGCTCCTCCAGCGGTACAACCGTGAAGGATCCCGGCTCGAATCAGATTATGGTATATGAAGGCGGCTGCTACGGCGCACTGAAAAAGGCATATCAGACCGGAAAAGCATTCCTCGGCTGGTTTACGGAGCTGATCGGCGGTACAGAGGTGAAGGAGGATACGATCTTCAACGGCACGGACGATCAGACGCTGTATGCACATTACGGCGAGAAGACGGAACCGTCGGAGACCACGACTACGACGACGGCATCAGCAACGAAGCTGAAATCTGCAACCACGACGAGCACAACGTCCACGACTACTACTTCCACCACAAAGCCGACGACTACCACCACGACTAATACTTCCACCACAAAGCCGACGACGACCACCACGACGACGACTTCCACCACAAAGCCGACGACGACTACCACGACGACGACTTCCACCACAAAGCCGACCACTACGACTACTACGACGACTTCCACCACAAAGCCGACCAATACGACTACTACGACGACTTCCACCACAAAGCCGACGACGACCACCACGACGACGACTTCCACCACGAAGCCGACCACCACGACCACCACAACAACTGCCGCCACGACGACCATGGCACAGGATACCACCGCATCAGCTTCCGTTTCGACAACCGGAACCAGTGCAACGGAAACCACCGCTGCAACCGGTGAAACAACAGAGCCGAAGCCGGAATATCTGCTCGGCGATCTGAATGATGACGGTACGGTCAGCGTAGAGGATGCCCAGCTTGCACTGCTCGCGTATGTCGATACCATGGCAGGACTGGACAGCGGTCTGACGGAAAAGCAGAAGCTGGCAGGCGATATCAACGGAGACAAGGATATCTCGGTTGAGGATGCGCAGACTATCCTGCTCTATTAT
>CAMHUJ010000393.1 GCA_946188175.1 uncultured Ruminococcus sp. | reverse complement strand
GCTGAAGCACCGCAGTACCGTACCGATTCCGTCTGTGCCGCAGATCACGGAGCAGACCGCTGCACCGGAATCCGACCGGACGGATACCGCACAGACGACCGCAGCGCAGACTGTATCCGAACCGGAACAGACCGAAGCCAAGACGGGCATGCAGACCACAATTACCGGAGAAGCAATGCCGGATGATCCGGAGATCAGCACGGAGACTGCGGTCACTGCCGGACAGCCGGTAACAGAGCCGAATCCCACGGAAACACAGGCAGAAGCCGCGCAGCCTGTCACGACAGAGCAGCCGTCCGGTGTGATCCCCATTGCGGAAACATCCGTCCCCGACGGTGACACGCAGGCGACCGGCACGAATCCCGCTCCCCTTCTCTGGGATGATATGACGATCTGTCAGCAGTTCAACATGGCAGAGCTCGGCACCCCGCCCGTCTGCTATATGAGCATTGACAGAGAAGCGCCCGCGGATGCCGTCGGTGCGCGGATCGAAACGGTGTATATGAGCGGATACGATTTTGCGTCCGACACCTATCATCACTGCAAAGCCGGTGCATACCGGCTCAGGGAGATATCCGAAACGGAGATGATCGCGGTGCAGTTTGAAAATGATACGCGGTTTTATCTCTATGCCATTGCAACCGCAGAAACACAAACGGTTGACACAAATCAGAAAGAATGAGGTGAATCTTATGAAAACGAGAAAACTGACCGCCGCACTGACTGCTGCGCTCTGCATGCTCTGTACCGCAGCACAGCCGCTTTCCGTCTTTGCGGAAACGGAAAACAGAGATCAGGTGCATGACAGCGCGCTTGTGCTCGACAAAGATATCGCGGATACCCTGCTCGCACTGAACGGCTGGCTGCGCGAAAACGGGATCAAGGCATACACCGCGCTGCAATCCGAAAAAGGCACAATCGCCGTCATCGGTGACAGCTTTGCCGAACTGGAAGCCGTCAAGGCATTCGTCAAAGAAGCAGGGCTCAATGCAGAAATGCTCGAATACGGCGTCGAATCCTTTGCCGATCAGGTGACGGACGGCATCGCGCCGGAGCCCGTCACAAACGAAGAACTCGAACGGCTGCTCGAAGTCCGCAGACAGCTCTGGGATTATATTGACAAAGCAGATTATGCGGAAACCGCTGCCTATGCCGCGCTGCTCTGGAATCATCATTCTGTTATCTGCTATGTGCAGTCCGAGGCGGTGCGCGCCGGTGTGAGACAGTACATGCAGGAGCAGAACATCGCCGAAACGCTTGTCGATATCGCCGTTTCGCCGGAATATGATTTCCGCATCAAGGACGGCGGCGCAAACAGCGAGGATGAGGTCAATCTGATCGCGGCGACCGGATATTTCGGGCTGAAAGCATATCTTGCCGACAATGAAATCCTCTCGAATATCTATCTGACCGAAAAGCCGCATGCCGATCATCCTGAGCTGACCTATACCGGCATCGACATCTACGTCAGAACGCAGGCGGATGCGGATGCGCTGCAAGCCTATATGACCGAAAATTATTACTGGGATGCAGTCGCCGAGATCACCGTGCAGCCCGATCTCTCTCAGAATCCTGCGAATCTGATTCACAGCAGCGCGTATATCTGCACCGCAGGCGACACAAACGATGACGGCAGGCTCGGCATCGCGGATGCGGTCAAGCTGCAAAAGGTACTGCTGACTGCCGATACGCTGTATGCACGCACGGGTGCCGCTGCGGACATCAATCAGGACGGCTGCGTCGATGTGCGCGATCTGACACTGATCCAGCAGCGCGCGGCAGAGCAAAAGTAAGCCGGATAATCTGAGTAATCCACAATCAGGCACATCGCTGCGGCGGTGTGCCTTTTTATGCGGTATCTGCGATGCATCAGTAATGGGACGCTGTCCCCAAACCCCTGCCAAAGGGATACTATCCCTTTGGAATCCCAATTTTGATACAGTGATATAGAGAGAGCCGCTGAAATCCAGCATTTACGCAGATTTCAGCGGCTTTTTTCAAATCATCCGCCGCAGGCGGATACCGCAACTCCTAACTCCTAACTCCTCACTCCTAACTTCTCACTCTTTTCAATCTGCCGGCAAAGCCGACACCGCAATTTCTCATTTCTAATTTCTGATGCACTTTCGTTTTTTCAGCGCGACCGTAAATTCGCCGTCCCTTGCTGTCACGCGCAGGCGGCATTTATGCAGCGATGCGATCTGCTGTACGATGCTCAGTCCCAGACCGCTGCCCGACTGACTGCCGCGCGCTGCATCCCCGCGCCGGAACGGCTCACAGAGCGTCTTTTCATCGAGCTCGCCCGTATACGGATTGCTGATGCGCAGCGTGTTTTTCTCATCGACGGTGACTGTGATCTTTCCGCCCTCCGCGGTATGCTGCACCGCATTCGCCGCGAGATTCTCCGCAAGCTGCGTCAGCATTTCGGCATTGCCCCTGATCACCAGCCTGCCGGATTCTTCGAGCGTCAGACCGCGCTCTGCCATTGCAGCTGCATTGCGCTGAAATGCCGTATGCAGCAGCGCCGTCAGATCGACACTTTCCTTCATCGGCGGCGCGGTTTTGCGTTCAAGCTGCGCAAGCCCCAGCACGCCCGCGATCATTTCATCAACATGTCTGACGTTTTCCATGATGCATTCCGCGTATTCGTCCGCATTCTCCGGATGCACATGTGCACGGAGATTCTCCGCGTTCCCGTAGATCACGGCGAGCGGCGTTTTCAGGTCATGCGCGAGCGCACCGGTCAGGTTTCTGCGGTAGGCTTCGATGTCATAGCGTCTGCTGTAGAGCGAATAGGTCACCACGGACAGCATCAGTGCAATCAGCAGAGCAAAGCCGATGACATAGGGCAGAAACAGCGGCAGAAAAATCAGATACAACTGTTCAAACATTTCCTGCGAATCAACATACTGAAAATGAAAGAGCTGCCAGTCCTCGCCGCGGAAGTGCACATCTGTATCATCAAATGCATAATTATACGATCTGCCGGCAGTTATATCTTGCAGATAAGCCTGAAATATCTGCTTCGGCAGATAACGACGCTGTGCCTTGTCGCTTCTCTGATAGTATTCGAGCAGTTCCTGCCGGTCTGCTGCATGATACTCGTCCAGCAGTTCGCTCAGGATTTCCGTCGGAATTGCATCGGAGTCTGCATCTTCATAGCGCTGCTTCT
>CAMHUJ010000392.1 GCA_946188175.1 uncultured Ruminococcus sp. | reverse complement strand
CCTGAAAGGTCAGCAGCCCGGCAACGGTGATCGAATGCCCGTAGAAATCATTATAGACCGTGATAACCTGACAGTGCACCTGCGGAAACTTCGCTTCAAGATCGCGCATCATCTGATCGAGGAAGGGCGCGGCGGCTTTTCCGGTTGCGATTGTCAGAAAACGCGCATCACCGTCATATTCGGCATCTTCGAGCGCGTCATAAAATTCATTCATGAGATAGCGCAGCATGCCGACGCCGTTTTCATACTGCGGATAGCCTTCATAGGCTTCATCGTCGGGCAGCGGCAGATTCGCCAGCAGATAGAGCTCATCGGATGCATAAACGATGCGGCTGCCGTTTGCATCGAGACTCCAGCGCTGCACGGCTTCGATCTGTTCGACAGCAGCGCGCGCGGTTTCCTCGGTAAAAGCGGGAATCGGGCAGAGATGCTCGCGGAATTTCGTCATGCCGAAGGGCACGACCGCAATGCTCTCGACCGCAGGCACCATAGAAAAGAGATCGGCGAGCGTCTTGTGCAGATTATCGCCGTCATTCCATGTCGGACAGAGCACGATCTGACAGTTCATGGAAACGCCTGCCTCCGCCATACGCCAGAGATGCCGGAGCGAATCTCCGGCTTTTTTGTTGCCGAGCATTTTGTTTCGCAGCAGCGGATCGGTCGTCTGCACGGAGACATTGACGGTCATATGCATGCGTATGATGCGGTCAACGTCCTCGTCGGTGAGATTGGTCAGCGTGATATAACTGCCCTGCAAAAAAGAGAGACGCGCATCGTCATCCTTAAAGTAAATGGTGTCGCGCATCCCCTTGGGGTTCTGGTCGATAAAGCAGAAAATGCAGTGATTGCCGCAGGTACGTTTTTCGTCCATGAGCGCCGATGCAAAATCGAGCCCCAGATCCTCATATTCCTGCTTATGCACCTGCACGGTATATTCCTCGCCGCCGCGGTCGCAGCGCACGGCAAGCAGCCGTTCGGTGACCGCGAAGCGATAATCGAGCACATCATGGATCACGGTATCATTGACGGCAATCAGCCGATCACCGGCAAGGATGCCCGCTTTTGCAGCCGGAGAGCCGCATGCAACATCTGTAATTTCGATCATACCGCTCCCCCCTGCTGACAGGCAGCGCCTGCCTGAAATCATCTGAAGTCCGCCGCCGTATCAAACGCAGCGCGAGCGCTCCGCTTCCGTCAGAAAACGGCAAATCGCTGCATTTTCTGCGGATTCGGACAAAGCCTGTGATAAAGTGCCGGCACTGCCGTTTCGGCGGTCTGTATTCTCATTCCGTATCAGTTATATGTTTTGCCGTCATCATCCTGCACGGCAGCATCGAGCAGCGCCGCAAATTCGATGAACGGCTCCAGCTTGCTCGGATCATCCAGCTCAAACCGCGGTGCTTCCCCCTGAAACCGGATATAGACGCGCTCCTCGGGCGCATAATAATCCTGATAAAACACGCAGGGACCGATTGATTCGGTGTCGATGCCGTAGGGGGTGCGCATTTCCAGCAAGCCTTCGCGGTCGATCTGGAATCCGGGCGGCAGAAGCTCCGCCATTTGTTCGACTTCTTCGATTGTAATCGGATCGGAATCAGCGTCAAAGGACGCAGCCCTTGTAATATGATATTCGTATGCCATAACAAAGTCCCACCCTATAAAACACGAAAAGGGGAGAAGCACACCTCGTCCCTCTCCCCTTTTGCAATACGCTTGTTACAAAACCAGAGGATTACTCCTCGTCGATCTTGAGCACAGCAACGCCCTTATAGAATCCGCACTTTTTGCAAACCTTATGGGGCGCTTTGATTGCGCCGCAGTTGGAGCAAACGCTCATTGCAGGCATTTCCAGCTTGCTGACAGCGGAACGGCGTGTATTGCGTCTTGCCTTGGAAACTTTTCCCTTCGGTACTGCCATTGTCGGCACCTCCTTTTATAAATTGCACTGGCGTAATGGTAAAAACGCGGCTGCCGGATTACTGATAGCTCAGAGTGATATCGCCGGTGTCGCAGCCGCAGTCGGAAAGATTGCGGTTTTGTCCGCAGACGGGACAAAGCCCCTTGCAATCGGGACTGCACAGGATCTTTGTCGGCATGGAAAGCCTCAGATCCGTCATAGCGACCTCGTCGAGATCCAGCATCGCATCGGGTGCCAGCAGATACTCAGCATCATTCTGCTCAGAGGCAGTTTCCGTGACGATGACATGCGAAAATTCCTCCTCGACAGGCATCTCCACGGGTGCTAGGCATCGGTCACATTCCAGCGCAGGGATGCAGCTCAGCCGATAGTTCATCATCAGCACGCCGGCACGGTTTTCGAGCACTCCCTCGATTCTCGGCAGCTTTACGCACGGAAGCCCGTAGGATTCCGCCGTTTCGGCGTCAATTTCGAGTGAAAGCGTCTTTTTCTCGTCCGGACGCAGCAGCAGAGAACGGATCGAAATCCGGTATTCGTCTGAACGCTCCTGCATTTGGGTTTAACCTGCCTTTCAGAAATCTGCGGCGTTTTTAGCACATAGCATTACGGAATGATTATACCAAAAACGCCGCTTTTTGTCAATCAGATATCAGAATTTGCGGCATTTCCGCTAAATTTCCGATTAGTCAGCCTGCGGAATCAGGTATTTCAGCACAGACTCCGGCAGATTTTCATTATCCTCGGAGACAGTGAAGATCATCTGTACATCGTCGCCGGAAAGAATGTCGAGCTTTTCGAGCAGTGCGCCCAGCTCATCGTAGTTTCTGCCGCCGATCTTGAGGATACCGTCCACGAAGACCTCTTTGATATCGTAGTTGCCTGCAAGAACGCCTGCAACGAAGCCGTAGAACATATCAAAGCCGTTGATATTATAGCGCTCTGCGTCTACGAGACGAACCTTGTGGTTTACGCTGTAGGTGAGCTTCATGCACTTTTCAATGCAGATGATATCGCCGGTGGATGCCTTCACCGCGTCGTCGATCATGCCCAGCAGAATCTTGGTCTTGCCAGAGCCTCTTTTTCCGGTAATTACTTGAATCATGGTAATTCTCCCTTCTGAAATTCAAATTCGTGCGCTGCTTTGTGTGCAGCGGCATGGATTTTGGGAACCTGAGTTAATTAGTGAAGCTTTGCTTCCAGTGCAGCCTTCATGTCCTCGTAGCCCGGCTTGCCGAGCAGCGCAAACATGTTCTTC
>CAMHUJ010000391.1 GCA_946188175.1 uncultured Ruminococcus sp. | reverse complement strand
TGGAACCGGTGCGCACAATCACACGGTCGCCTTTCTGAATCTGCGAAACCGGTACAAGCAGTTCCTGACCATCTGTTGTTAGCAGCCAGACCTGCTCCACGCCGAGTGACATCGTTCTTGCCAGATCATCGACCGATTTCTTATGCGTCCATTCATCGAGAATATCTCCGATTTTCAGCAAAAACATCACGCTTCCGGCTGTATTGTAATCGCTGCGCAGCATCGATACTGTGATTGCGACTGCATCCAGCACCTCGACTTCCAGTTTGCCGCGCATCAGGCATTGCAGTCCTCTGCGGAGATATTTCAACGCCTTGATAGCGGAAATGATGCGGCGGAACGGCAGCGGCAGCAGAAATTTATGCAGCACGCGCCGCATGATTGCTGTTTCCAGCTTATCTTCATATTCACGGTTCAATGCTCTGCCCGTTTGCTCCGGCACAAGTGCCTCTGCTTCCTGATTATAGCAGAAATGAGCAAGTGCAGACAGTACATTTTTGCGTTCACAGTGATAATAAAGTATCACATCGCAGGTGCGGTCAAACACCTGAACCTTTGTAATGCCGCTAACCGCAGACAGTGCATATTCAGCCATATCCGCCTGATGCAGCGTCATGTATTTCTGACAGAAATGCACGCGGATACGCCCTTTTGATTCGTGTAAAATCTTGCATTTCATATGCTTACTCCTTAACAAAACAGACCGCCGGAGCGGTCTGCTTATGAAGATTATTCTTCGGTCGGTTTGGTTTCGTCAGCAGCTTCTGCAGCATCTTCGATGATGGTTTCTGCTGCATCAGCAATGACGGCTTCAGCATCGGCAGCGACACGCTCTGCGTTGATTTCCTTTGCATCGCTGAGAATATCATCACAGTTTTCGCGAACGGTTGTGACGGTTTCCATGACGCTGTCCTTGGCACGCAGAACGGCAGCAGTTGCGTTCGTATAGCATTTTTTCGCATCCTGACTGCTCAGAATCTTGATGCCGGCTGTACCGAACAGCACACCGCCTGCAAAAAGCCCGAGTTTTCCCCATGGCACACGGCTCATACAGATCACCTCTTTTGAAATTCCGGAGCGTATGCTCCATTTAGGTTATTATAGCATACACAGAGTTTGTTTTCTACTCCGAACGGACACGATTCCGATATTCCTTTGGTGAACAACCTATAACATCCCGAAACGCAGCTGAAAACTTGCTTGCATTGTCATATCCGCATGACGATGCGATGTCTACAACACGAAGGTTAGATTTATCTAACTCTTGTGCAGCAAAACGCATCTTTTCGGCACGGATGTATGCAAACAGGGGAATGCCGTATACACGCCGGAAAACGATTTTCAGTTTGGTCGGAGAGATGCCGGCTCGTTCTGCCAGGAACTGAATCGTATAATGCTCCTGCATATGCTCCATGCAAAAGGCCAGTGTATCCTCTGCGATTTCCCGTTCAGCGTTTGTCACGGATTCAGTCATAAAAGCACCTTCTTATCGTTTGATTCTGTTCAGCAAAAGCTGTGTGCACAGCCCGGTAAAAGCACCTGCAAGTGATCCGGTCACAAGCAGTATCGGGAGATAAGCGATAACACGAAAGCTCCGCATGATGATGATTGCCGCTGTGATCTGCCCGATATTGTGCAGCATTGCGCCGATGACACTGCACAGCCAGATCTGCTTTTCCGGCAGGATACGGCGCAGCAGCAGCATCCCGCAAAGACAGGCAATCGCACCGGCCGCCGAATACAGCAATGCGGACGGATTCCCGCTGAACATTGCACCCAGCAGCAGGCGGACGGTCATGATCATTGCCGTTTCAGACGGGCGATACCGGAAAACTGCATAGACTGTCACGATATTGGCAAGCCCCAGCTTGACGCCCGGAATCGGAAACGGATTCGGAATCCGCAGTTCGATGACAAAAATGATGAGTGCAACGGATGAAAGCAGCGCAAGCTCAGTCATACGCCGGATGTTCATGATTCATCCTCCGCAAACCGCACGATCAGCTTATGCGGCAGGCATACAATCGGCAGATAATCCGATTTCAGTACGCCCATGTTGACGCAGGTCTGATCGGGACAGTCTGCCTCTGAAATACAAATCGTTCCGTTATGAATCTGCACAAGGTTATAGCCGCCGTCCGGCGCGGAAATGCGAATGTCCCTGTCCTCTGTACTTTTCAGATCAAATGAATACAGCACCGTCCCATCCTGCACGATCTCAACCTTCTGTTTGTCAGAGCGCCGCAGGATCAGAACAGATAAGCAAGCAGATACCAGAATAATAATAGCAACGGCAATCAGGATTTTACGATTCTTCATTGTGATGCACCACCCTGCAAGGCAACTCTTTTTTTGCGGTGTAATCTGCTGCAACGCCTTCTGTCATCAGCAATTCGCCGTCCGATGTAATCAGGATCATCTCAAAATCACCGCTGTTTTGCCAATGCTGCACCGCCCGTTCCGTGCCTTCCACAAACAGCGCCGTAGACAGCGCATCACATTCCGCACCGCAGCCGCCGATGACCGTAACAGACGCCAGACCGTTATCTGCCGGACATCCCGTTTCCGGATCGAGGATATGCCAGTACTTCTGCCCGTCATTGCCGGTAAAATATCGCTCGTAATTTCCGGATGTGATGACCGCTTTGTCCGTCACGCAGACCGTGCCAAGCAGCGAATCCGGCGCAAACGGATCGGTGATGCCGACCGTCCATTCGCTGCCGTCCGGTTTGCTGCCGAGTGTCTGCACATTGCCGCCTAGATTGATAATCGCAGATGAAATATGATGTTCCTGCATGATTTCCATGACTACATCACCGGTATAGCCCTTTGCAACAGCGCCGAGATCTATTTCCGTTTCAGCCGGACATTGAACAGTTTGACCTTTTACTGAAATATTCGTATCATCGGCATATTGCAGCAGTTCTGCAATCTCATTGTCCGCCGGAATCCGGTATTCGCCGGTCGTGAATCCCCACATGCGCAGCACCGGATACAGTGATATGCAGAGTGCGCCGCCGGATTCCGTATGCATCTGCTGTGCTGTCTGCAAAACGGAAACCGTATCCCGAGAAACAGATACAGCCTCTCCGTTCGCATGGTTGATTCGCCAAATGTCACTCGCTTCATTTGTAACAGAGAAGGTCTGTTCTAGCGCAAATATCCGCGCTTCTGATTCTGTAACTGCC
>CAMHUJ010000390.1 GCA_946188175.1 uncultured Ruminococcus sp. | reverse complement strand
TTTCTCGATTCACGCAGAGGGCAGCGGCGTGACTTATACGCTCGGTATGCCGATGCGCGTGCAGATTACGCGTTCGGATATCAACAGCGGCAATATTGATATGGCACCGGCGGAGTGATCTGCCGCATGAAAACGGAGCGAACGAATGAAATATACAGATGATAAATTGGCGCGCAGACTGTACGGTCTTGCGGCGGAACGGATGCAGGCGGCAGGGCGGCAGATGCCCTGTTCGGAGGCGGTATTCTCGGTTCTGACGGCGGCAGCGCCGGATGCGGTCAGCTATCCCGCAATGGCAGCGCTGAACAATCCGGATTTTCTCGAAGCGGCATATCTGCTGCTGCTGGGACGTCCGGTCGATGCGCCGTCGCTGGATGTCTGGAAGGCACAGTTTTCGCAGCCGGAGCAGGAATTCCGGACATCTGTGCTGAAAACGATCATTACCTCGGCGGAATACCAGAAGCACCGCATTCCTTTGAGGGGCTGTCCGCTGATGCTCGCAGAGGATGAGCCGCAGCAGAATCTGCTGATCTCGTCGCAGGCACTGCCGGAGCGTCTGGTGAAAATGTATCAGCATATGCCGCGGCCGCTGCAAAAGCTGGCAAAGAAAATCGCCGGAAAGGAGTAAGCAGATGACACATATCTATATTGATCTGTCGCGTCTCTGCCTGACGCCCTTCACGACCGGCATTCAGCGCGTGGCAAAGGAGATCGTCCTGCGGATGCTGCAAGACGACCGCATCGCCGTGACGCTGCTCTGCACGCTCCCCTCGCAGACGGCATGGCGCGTGCTGCCGCATGATGCATTTATCCGCTATTATACGGAGAAAACGGGAAGCCCCTACGGCGAGGGCAGACCGCAGATCCTTTCGCCGGAGGATATTCCTTCGGGCGCCGTCTTCTTCGATATTGACAGTGCATGGAATATGCCGATGCACCGCGGCTGGCTGTTCCCGATCCTGAAAGCGCACGGCGTCACGGTCGTGCCGCATCTCTATGATCTGATCCCCGTGACCGATCCGCAGTATTTTCACGAGCAGACGATGCGGCAGTTTCTCTCGTGGGTGACGGCTGTTCTGCAATATGCCGATCATATCATCTGCAATGCCGAAGCGACGAAATCCGCACTGCATACGCTCTGTGAGACACTGGATATCGACGCACCTGCGTGCTCTGTTGTGCCGCTCGGTGCTGATTTTGCGAAAAAGGCAGCCGCCGCGGAGGATGAAGATACCGCCCTTCTGGAGCAGCTTCCGCAGTACCGCTATCTGTTAATGGTCGGCACAATCGAGCCGCGCAAAAATCATCGTCTTTTGCTGGATGCGGTTCCCGCGCTGGCAAGTCGCGGAATCAAGGTTGTATTTGCCGGCAGAATCGGCTGGAATATGGACGCATTTGCGAAGGAAATGGCAAAGCATCCGGAGAAGGGGCGCAATTTCTTCTTTGCGCAGGGACCTTCCGACGCAACGATTCAGGCGCTTTACCGCAATGCGCTGGCGGTCGCCTTCCCGACGAAAAACGAGGGCTTCGGTCTGCCGATTGTCGAAGCGTATATGAACGGGACGCCGGTGCTTGCCTCGGATATACCGGTGCTGCGCGAGGTCGGCGGCAGTCTCGCGGATTATTTTGACAATACGAGCGTGGATTCGCTGCTGGCAGCAGTGGACCGCCTGACCGCCGATGATGCGGCATATCAGGAAAAGCGCGCACAGATTGCTGCATACCGTCCGCGGACATGGGATACCGCCGCAGAGGAAATGACCGCGGCGCTCTGCCGCTGCGGCAAAGACGAGGGCAGTCTGCCGGATGATCTCCGCGTCACGCAAATGGTTGTGCTGACAGCGCGCAATGCCGATCTGCTGCGCACGCTCCCGTATCTCGATGCGAATATGCAGTTCGTTGAACGGATGCTCGTGATCTGTCCGCAGCGGAATGTCGCGGAATTGCAGAAGAAATGGCAGGGCAGAATCCGCCTTGATTTCTATACCGATGAGCAGCTGCTCGAAGGCGAATCGCTCCCCGAGGATCACACGACGCGCAATTTCTATCTGCGCTGTCTGCTGATGCAGAAGGCGCCGCTGGACGATGTGTTCATCATGACGGATGACGATTACCGTCCGCTGGTTCCGGTCAGTCAGGCATTTTTCGTGCAGTCGGGGCGGTATCAGGCGTATTATTGCTATGATCTGCGGGCATGGCGCGGCACGCAGGGCGATTATACGTCCTATGACCGCAGCATGTTCCGGACGCGTGATTTTCTCACTGCGAACGCGCTGCCGACATTGCAGTATTCCTCGCATCAGCCGCAGATCATCGACCGGAAGCTGTATCTTGACATGCTTGCGGAATATCCGGATATCATGATGCAGGGGCTCGATGAATGGAGCACCTATTTCAACCGCTGTATTGCGAAATATCCGGCGCAGTTTGCGGTGCGGCGATACTGTGCGGCATGCTGGCCGGGCGCAGTCTCGGACTGGCAGCTCTGGTGCGAGCCGGAATCGCTTGTATTTGAGAATTTCTATGATGCGCTGTATGAGGAAAACCGCGTCTTTGCAGGACTTTCCAAGGAATATGATTCAGAAACGCATGCCGTGGATGCGTCGGAGAAGATTCGCCGCTGGAGTGCGGAGCTTGCAAAGCAGAAGGCGGAGCGCAGCGCGATGCAGACCTATGCAGAGATGTACCGCGACCGGTATTACCGCCTGCCGGAGTTCATGCTGACGGTGCAGGAGGGGCAGCCTGTGCTGACAGTGCCTGCATTGCTGTATCTGCCTGCGGGAGCGGTGATTCGCCTGCCGCTGCTGACGGACGGTGCCGCGTGCGCGGTGACGGAGCCGGTTGTATACAGCATCGACGATGAAAACGGCAGACATATCATGCAGCCGCGCGAGGTGATTCCGGCAGAGGTAGAACGCGGTGTTCCGCCGGAGATGATTCTGCCGCTGCCGCCCTATGCATTCCGCGGTATCCTGACAGTCAGCTGCGGCGAATGCATGGTTCACTGCGCCCTCTCCTGCGTGTAAAGAGGTGTCTCCGACGGATCAATAATGGGGCTTTACAGTATTGCTGCGCAAACTGTCCTCAAACTCCGCCAAAGGGACATTGTCTCTTTGGAATCCCATTTTGATATAATAAAAGCCGTTCAATCAAAGCGTTATGCGATGATTGGACGGCTTCTGTTTTCAAAT
>CAMHUJ010000389.1 GCA_946188175.1 uncultured Ruminococcus sp. | reverse complement strand
CCTAGCGAACTTCCTCCTTCCCCTTGGGTTGTCACCCCCGTTCCGTGGGGAGAAGTGACGCTTATGGTTTTATGTGATTGATTGGGAGCGTTAAGCCGACAAATTCTGATTTATCTTAGAGGGGCTTTATATCTGCGATGTCGTTTTTGCAGCTGTACTTGTAGTAACCGCCGACGTCTTCGACGCTGCCTTTGCAGCTGTACTTGTAGTCACCGCCGATGTCTGCGACGCTGCCTTTGCAGTTGTACTTGTAGTCACCGCTGACGTCTGCGATGTTGTTTTTGCAGTTGTACCGGTTGTCGCTGCGGCAGATGCAGTAGAAGTTGTGCCGGAATCCGCGGTCAGCGATGCGGCTGCGGCAAGCGCACTGCCAGCCGTACAGCCGTTGAAATGCAGCGCCGCACCGTCAAAATTGAAGCACAGCGTAAACGCCGTAATACCGGGATTATTGTCAATCCGCAGATGCAGCTTCACGGTCTCACCGGGCTTGGCAATGAGACTCTCCGTCGTCAGCGTCACATCGCTGCCGGCTTTTGCAGTCTCCGGCATTTTCTCGCTGACGTAAATACCGCCTTGAATCTGCTTCATGTCTTTGAGCAGCTTGCCGTTTTCATCGGTATTCGCAGCGTAATCGGAAAAATCCGCATAAAAGACCGTGACCGGATAGACGCCGCGCTTTGCATCCTGCGAGACAGTGAATTCCAGCTCGAGCAGATCACCGTCAAAAATATAGTCCTTGTGTTTTGCGAGATCAAGCCAGTAAACGCGGTAATCCGCATCGTTTATCATTTCAACAGTCAGCCGGATACCGGAATAGCGCCCGTCAGAAAACAGCACATTGTCCGGCAAATCCGGATTCAGGATCTGCTCCCATGCAACCGTCTGACCTGCAAGCGTATTCGCGGTATAATATTGCAGAATCCACTGTGCATCGTCCGCACCGATCTCGTTGTCACGGTTGATATCCGCAGCCGATTTCTGCGCATCGGTAATCATGGGATCATTTTCCGCAATGATTTCAGAATAGCAGTTCAGTACGCTCTGTGCATCCGCCGCATCCACGCTGCAATCCCCGTTAAAATCGCCGCGCAGGAGCACATCCGGCAGCTCCGGCTCATCCGATTCAAACAGCATATCGTCAAACGGCGAGTTGTTGCGCTTTGCAAAGGCAGTCTGCGGAAGCGAGCAGAAGCCGGTCAGCAGTGCAAGGCAGAACGCCGTACCGCAGGCATATTTTTTCTGTTTATTCATAATAAGTTCCTCTTACATTATGTTTATGATCGTATAAAATGAATCAGTCAATATCAAAAGATGAAAACAAGATGAAAATTTCGGAATTGTTGTACGCAAACGTGCAACTTTTCCTTGAATCGGCGGCTATATACAGAGGGCGCTGCGACCCGCCGTGCAGCATTCTGTTCCCGATCAGATCGGGAAGCGGTATCGGAGCCGCGCACGGCGCGGTCGGCAAGCCCCGTGGTGTGTGTACAGAAGCCGCCCTTTCGTGTAGGGCACGCGCTCGCCTCATGCATCATGGGAGACACAGGATTGCGCTTGGAATCTTGAAAATTTCATATATTTACAGAGTATGCTGCGGAATGTGTATTCATTTGCATAATCAAAAAAGTTTATTTGCGCTTCAAAACAGTCATTGCGGCATAGTGCAGAATATCGAATTCCGCGGGCGCGATCTCGCTGAGAATTCGCCGGTGATCGCTGTCCCATGCTTTCAGCTGCTGTGCATCGAGCGAAGCGCCGACGCCTCTGCAAGCGCGCATTCTGCCGTGCCAGTTTTCGCGCGTAAAATGTACAGGCAGATCGAACATCGTCTGCTCGGTAATTTCAAAATAATCTGCGATCTCCTCCGGCGGCACGATCAGATGCCGTCTGTCGCCGCCGCCCGTCCATTTCGGATTATATTGCAGTACGAGCTTTTCGCTTGCATCTGCAATTTTGTCTTCCTCTGCGAGCCAGCCCATATAGAGCAGCACAAGCGAACCGCCTTTTTTGAGCATTCTTGCGATATTGGGATACGCCTTCTCCGCATCGAAATACCAGTAGCACTGACAAGCGGTGACGGTATCGAAGCTGCCGTCGGGATAATCGGTTGTTTCGGCAGAAGCCGTCCGGAAGTCGATCTGCATACCGGCAGCGGCGGCGAGCATTTTCGCCTGTTCGATCTGTTCGGGGGAGATATCGGTGCCGCACCACTGTGCGCCCGCATGATAGAGATTGCGCGGCAGGACGCCGGTTCCGGTACCGAGGTCAAGGCATTTCTGACCGCTTGTGCAGAAGCCGCGGTTTAAGATTTCCGCATAGATGTCGCGGAATTTTGCATAGTCGCCGGAGGTACGCCCCCAGTCAAATGCTTTTCCGCCGTCAATTTTTTCATTTTGAATATCCATTTTCTTTCACCGGTATCATCTGATGATACCATACCTTTCTAAATTGATTCTGAATATCAGACAGCATCCGCCTGAAATGCGCCTGCATATTCCGGATGCATCATATCAATTCGTAATCATTCGGCTGACTGATCACCCACGGAACATGATGCGCAAAGATTTCCATTTGCAGCACAGGCTCCGGCAGCCCCTCCTCGGGCAGCGCGATGTGATTTGTAAACCCGACGGAAAAATGCTCCGTGACAGCAAACAGTCTGTCTTCCTCGACATGCCCGCAGTTTCCTTCTGCATTATATTCCCAGCAGTCGGAATCGGACAGCATTTTCCCGCAGAGATGATAGAAACCGCCGTAGAAAACGGATTTTCCTTCATCCTCTGCATACCATGTCATGATTTCGGCAGGCTTTGCAGGGTCTATACCGAGCTGCGCAAAGAAATCCGCGATCTCCTGCGGCAGCCTTTCGGTCACGGCTGCGTAATTGACGCAGCCGCCGCAGCTGCATCCTTCGGTCAGCGGGCGCACAGACTGATAGAACCGCCTTGTCTGTTCGGCGTCAATTTCGAGTCTGATCTTGCCGAGTGCGATCATCCGAGCGCCTCCTTTATTCTGTCGCGGGATATTTTCCTTTGATTTCTTTATACTCCGTATTATAGATTTTCCTAAATACCGCATCATGCTGTTCAAACATATCACCTTTTGGAAAATCATATTCAAACTCGATTTGCACAGAATAATCTGAATTTATGGAATAGAACATCGCACACCATTTTTTCTCTTCACCGAACCTTC
>CAMHUJ010000388.1 GCA_946188175.1 uncultured Ruminococcus sp. | reverse complement strand
CAGGGCGTCCCCTCTTGCCGCTATACGGCAATTCACCCCTTGCGGAGCTCTTGAAGCGTAAGGAATTTCGCGCTCTGCGGAACGCGACGAAGGCGCCGCCCCTCGACCCCGCAAACTTTTGAAAAAGTTTGATCAAAACTTTTATTTTTGCACGCCGTAGGTTTCTTGATAGACTGACAGCCGCGAATCAGTCGATATACTGATCCGCGGCTGTTTGATATGATAATGATATCCGGTTATGCTTCGGCGATTGTCAGATCACCGCAGTCGGCGAGCAGATTCTCTGAGGCACAGACGCAGACTGCGCCGTTCTCCGCAAACGCATCCCAGATTTTGCAGGAATCGAGCAGCACCTGCCGTGTCAGCGCAAGCATCTGTCTGCGCTCTGCAACGATCTCCTCCTTTGTGCGTCCGCTCAGCCAGATCGCATCCGCAAGCGCACCCTGCTCACGCGGCGAGCGCAGCGGGTCTTCATCCGAAAGCGTCGAGATGATATACTTGTCAATCGGCTCATCGCCTTCGCAGAATGAACGGATGAAATCCGAAATGCCCTTGTTGACTTCCAGCGAACGCGCCGGAGACGGGTCACGGTAGGAGTACGTGAAGACGGTTTCATCGCGCTGCAGGCTGATGCCGGTGCCGTATGCACCGCCCTGCACGCGCACGACATTCCAGAGATAGCTCAGCGAAATGAGCTTTGCTGCGACGCGCCAGCCTGCATTGAAGCCGAACTGCGCCTTCGGCAGCTTCCAGCCCTGTACCGCAAAGCCGATCTGCGCCGGAATCTGATACCCCATGCGTTCCGGCAGCGACAGCTGATAGGCAGCCGTCATCGGGACGGCAGTGCCCTCCGGCAGACGCTTCAGCAGTGCGGAGATATCCTGTGCCTTTGCCGCGGAAACGCTCGCAATCACCAGACGTCTGCGGCAGAAGGTCTCCTTCTGCATCCGCTGCAATAAGCCGGAAAATGCATCGAAGGATGCGTCGTATTCTTTAACCAGCTTTGCCGTCCGGCGGATCAGCGGATATCCAGTGACAGCGCAGGCGACTGCCGCGCGTGCGGAATACTGCGACATGACAGCGGTCATGCCGACTGCGTGACCTGCCATAACGCCCATTTGACGCAGCCGCTCATTGACTTGCAGCAGAATCTCGCGGATTTTCTCCTTCTGCGTAAAGTCGGTCGTTTGCAGTACCTCAAGGATCAGGTCGTATGCCTCCGGCAGCTTATCCTCCAGCACGCTGCACCGGACCGTCAGCATCGGCGTGCAGACATCGGAGATATCCTTTTTCGAGGTGACATCCACTGTCATATTGAGACGTCCGAGCTGATTTTTCAATGCCTGCTGCAAATCCAGTGCGGTATAATTTGCCGTTGCCAGCTTGCCGAACAGACTTGCCGCATGCGACAGCAGCGTCAGCTCCTCAATCGTAAAACCGGTCAGTGCAAAGCCGAGTGTCAGATGCACGATGCCGTTGCACGGAACCGGATGATACAGCACAGTCATGCCGTCTGTCTCGCTGATTTCGGTCTCCGTCCACGAGGGTTCTGCGCTGACCTCGGAGATCGGCAGCGTCGGGAGCGTTGCAAGCTGCTCTGCCGTATCGGGCGTCTGCTGCCATGCTTGCAGGCTGCGGTTCAGCGCACGGTTTGCCTCCAGCTCATCCGCAGACCATTTCCCGCAGACCGCTGCCAGACGTTCCGCCTCCTCTTTGCGCAGCTCCTCGCCGCGTGTATGGGACGGCAGCGAATACAGCACCGCGGTGCCGTCGTCTGCAACGAGCAACTCCTTCAAAAGCTGCTCAAACTGCTTTTCTTTGAGCATATTGCGGACTGCCGCAATATCTTCTGCATAGACCAGATTCTGCATCGGGTCGCCGCCGTAGAGCCAGCTTCCCATGCAGTTGATGCAGCGGTCAAGCCCCTGCGGCTCCTCCGGCTCGAGCAGATGAAATGCGATACGGTTCGCGGATGCTTCCAGTGCCTTGTAATCCAGACCGTTTTCCGCAAGCTCCGCGGCGGTTTTCCGGATCAGCGGCAGGATTTCGTCCGCCTTGCCGTCGGTGACATTCTTTGCGTGAATCATCAGAAATGCCTGCGCAATCGAA
This sequence comes from uncultured Ruminococcus sp., assembly GCA_946188175.1. Classification (GTDB taxonomy): domain Bacteria; phylum Bacillota; class Clostridia; order Oscillospirales; family Ruminococcaceae; genus Firm-04. Next base: position 1,088 of record CAMHUJ010000388.1, on the reverse strand, counting down.
TCATCGACAGAAATATCGAGCTCCTGTGCAAGTCCTGCGGAGAGTACCGCACGCTTGACCGGCGTTTCATTCGTGCCGCAGACCGCATCGAGCAGGATGCGGGCAGCGAGCAGCCGGACGCGGTCCTGCCAGCCGCAGAAGATTCTGCCGACGGTCAGGCAGCTTTTGTCCGTTAATTCCTCATCGGCAGCAAGCTCATAATACTGCGTTGCGGTTGCAGCTCTGCGCGGCTGCTCCTGAATGACGGGCAGTGCCGTGCTCTTTTCATGCTGCGAAAGATAGGATTCGATCAGCGCGAGGGTTTCGTTGATCGGCACATCGCCGTCGAGATAGATGCGCGCATTCGAGGGATGATAGAAGCGGTGATAGTTCTCCTTGAATTGCTCATAGGTCAGCGTCGGGATAACCGCCGGATCGCCGCCGGAATTGAAGCCGTAGCAGGTATCGGGGAACAGCAGCGAGAGCATCTTGTATTCGGCGAGCTCATCGACGCTGCTCATTGCACCCTTCATCTCGTTGAAAACGACGCCCTTATAGCTGAATTCGCCTGCGTCGTCCTCCTCGATATGCCAGCCCTCCTGATAGAAGATGTTTGGATTATCGAGAATTGCCGGTGCAAAGACTGCATCGAGATAGACCTCGGTCAGATTGAGAAAATCGCGCAGATTGCGGCTCGAGACCGGATACATGGTCTTATCGGGGAAGGTCATTGCGTTGAGAAATGTGTTCATCGAGCTTTTGAGCAGCTCGACAAACGGTTCGCGCACCGGATATTTCGCGGAGCCGCAGAGCACCGAATGCTCGAGGATATGAAACACGCCGGTGCTGTTTTCGGGCAGTGTCTTGAAGGCGATTGAGAACAGCTTGTTTTCGAGTCCGTTATCGACCCAGACAAGCTCTGTTCCGGTTTTGTCAAATGTCATTTCGACGACTCTGCCGTGCAGCTCATCCGATTCGCGGATGCGTGTGACGGTAAAGCCATGCAGTTGATCTCCGGTTTTTTTCAGCATTATATTACCCCTTTCATTTGGACGGATCCTGCGTATACCATATTATTGTACCATAAATCCGGTATTATTTCAACCCCC
>CAMHUJ010000387.1 GCA_946188175.1 uncultured Ruminococcus sp. | reverse complement strand
CTATGACTGCGCACACGGCGCCGGTCTTGCCGTGATCATGCCCGCATGGATGGAATTTGTTTATCAGCATGATGTGATGCGCTTTGCACAGATCGCAGTCCGGCTTTGGGGCTGTCAGATGAATTTCGCGCATCCGGATGTCACCGCGCTGGAAGGCATCCGCTGCTTCCGCCGCTTCCTGCACAGCATCGGTATGCCTGTCAATTTTGCAGAGCTCGGCGCGAAGGAGGAGGATATTCCGAAGCTGGTCGAAAAATTCGGCATCGGCGACGGAAGAACCGGCGGTTTCGTACATCTTTCTGCGGCAGATATTGCGGAGATTTACCGCATTGCCGCCCACGCTGCCCTTTGACTGCGCAGGATTCAGGGATATCTGCGCGATATAGATTTAACCGACATGGATACTGGAAGCCGTGTCGGTTCTTTTTTGCATTTTTGTTTGAATTACAAAAGAATGTGAAAAATCGCTTGCGTTTTTATGCGTAATGTGCTATAATAAAATATGTGCAGAAAAGCAGTTCGCAGTCCGGTGACAGAAAAACGGCTGCAAGATACTTTGATTGTGCAACAGGGGGGGCGCTCTTATGAAATGTCCGCATTGCCATGCTGCCATACCGGATAAATTCTCATTTTGTCCGCAGTGCGGTGCAGCAGTCCGTACCGAATCCGGCAGAGTGATCCGTCCGGACGGTGCACGCAGGGTTGTCAACACGGTGCTGATCGGTGTACTCGCCGCGAATGTGATCGGCGGTGCATTTCTGATCCACGGGATCCATAAAAAGCATCAGTCTCCGCCGGAGACCTCGATTGCCGAGGCGCAGCCGGAGGAAAGCAAGCCCGAAAAGACGACCGAAGCACCGAAGGAAACCGAACCCGAAACCGAAGCGACGACGAAGGCAACGACTGCCGGAACGACAACAATCAAGGAAACAGAAGCAACAACTGCCAAAACAACCAAGGCAACTACGACAACGGAGAAAACAACCAAGACCGAGAAGGCAACCACGACCACCGAGAAAACGACAAAGAAAACAACGGAGAAAACCACCGAAAAAACAACTGCCAAAACGACAAAGGCATCCAAAAAGACAAAGACTACGGCTTCTTCCGCCAAAAAGGAAGATACGAAAACAACTGCCAAGCAGGAGCAGCAACAGCAGCAGGTTGTACAGCAGCCCGTGCAGCAGGAGGAGCAGCAGAGCACGCTGACCTCCGATTACTATGCAAAGCTCGGGCCGATGCCGTTTGTCTGCGGCAATAACGGAGACCCGTTCCTGCCGCCGGGGATGTATACGAAGGCTGCGAATGAAGACGGCAGTGCACAGAGCGAGGCAGATGCCAAGCAGGCGATGCTGAATCTGCCGGTCAACTGGGGCAATGACGCGGATATCTTCTGCGGCACGACGCCCGATAACAACGGTACATCCAATTCGACCTACCGCTATATCGCCGATGCATTTCCGGTTCCGGGCTTCGCGGACCTGCAAATGCCCGCGTCGATTGACCTCTATATCCACAACGGCACAGCCGCGCACGGCAGTCATCTGCGTGCAATCGACTACCGCTTCGGCAATCATCCCGATTACGGCGGACCGTATATCTGGACGCGCGCGGAGATCGAATCCTATTTCAAGCAGCTGACAGATTATGCTGATTCACTTTACGGCGGTCATGAGCAGATCAGCGACAGTACGCTGGGGCATTACCGCTATCGGAACGGAGCGCTCGATATCGGATATTACGAGCGAAACGGCAGGTATATCCTCTGGATTTCGCGCTCCAACGATTGATTCGCAGGAGGTTAATATATGGAATTCTGGGACGCAGTCAGCCGCGGCATGGACCGTCTCGCAAACAAGCTCGATGCGCTTTCCGAGAATTATCAGGCGCAGCATTCGGACACCGGCTTTACCATTATGGATAAGGATTACTGCTGGGAGGATCTGGATTATGCATCGGATTTCACCTTGCAGCGTCATGTAGTCTCGGGCGAATGCCGGATCGTCGATCAGTACGGTCAGATCGTGGACCGCGGCACGCAGGCGCAGCTTGAGCAGTCTATGATCCGGCGCGCGGCGCGTGCGGAGGCGATTCGTGCAGCAGGCGGAACCGTTCCGGTCGGGACGGATGCCGGCATGATGACCCCGCCGGACACCGCAGTCCCTTATACGGGCATGCAGCCGGTGCAGGCACAGTACGGCGACATCATCGGCGTTGTGCGGCGCGGCGGTACTTATGTGCATTACGGCATTTATGTCAGCGATACCTGTATCGTGCATTATAATATTCCGGCGAGCAAGACGATCGGGCATGCGACGGTGCATGCGACGAATCTGCGAAATTTCCTGCGGGATGATTCAGCGGAGTATTTCATTCTGGATTTCCCGAAGCCCTATGTGCCGCCCGTGGCACTCGGCAATGTCGGCAGCACGCCGCATATCAACAGCTATTCCGAGGAGCTTGCGCGCTCCCTGCAGCAGACCTACGGCTATCATCTGTATACGCCGGAGGAGACGGTTGCCCGTGCGCGGTCGCGTCTGGGCGAGACCAGCTATAATCTTTTTACCAATAACTGCGAGCATTTTGCGATCTGGTGCAAGACCGGTGTCAGCGAATCGCTGCAAGTCAACAATATGCTCGGGGCGCTGCTGAACAATCAGCACTGGCAGTTCCGCAAGCCCATGTTCCGCTTATGAAGCGAAAATTCCCGGCAGACATGCGCCTGTCGGGAATTTCTGTTCCGAATCTGAGGGAGGCACCATGCAAATCGAGGGCATTTCATCCGAAATCAATCTGATCCGCAGCAGCAGGCGTTCGCTTGCCGCAGAGATTCTGCCGGACGGCAGCGTGACGGTCCGCGCACCGCAGCGCATGCCGGAGCAGGATATCGTGCGTTTTCTTTCCGAGAAGGCAGCGGGCATCGAAAAGCATGTGCAGAAGCGCCTCGCACAGAACCGTACACTCGCGGCACTTCCGCCCTTTACGCCGGAGGATATCCGCGACATGGCAAAGCGTGCAGCTGCGATGATTCCGATGCGTGTGCAGTATTTTGCGCAGCAGATCGGCGTCAGCTACGGGCGCATTACGATCCGCAATCAGAAAACGCGCTGGGGCAGCTGTACCGCGGAGGGCAATCTGAATTTCAACTGTCTGCTCATGGCAGCGCCGCCGGAGGTGCTCGACAGTGTGATCGTGCAT
>CAMHUJ010000386.1 GCA_946188175.1 uncultured Ruminococcus sp. | reverse complement strand
ACACCGATATCATCGGTCAGTTCGGCGTCGGCTTCTATTCGGCTTTCATGGTCGCAAAGCGCGTGACCGTCCGCACAAAGGCATTCGGCTCCGATACCGCCTATGAGTGGCAGTCCGAGGGCGTGGACGGCTACACGATCGACACCTGCACAAAATCCGACTGCGGCACCGAGATTGTCCTCGAGCTGCTCGACGATACCGACGACGAAAAGTATTCCGAATTTCTCGAGGAATTCAGAATCCGCCAGCTCATCAAGAAGTATTCCGATTATATCCGCTTCCCGATCCGCATGGAGATCAGCCGCGAAAAGCTGAAGGAGGGCAGCGAATCCGAATATGAGACCCATATCGAGGTCGAAACGCTCAACAGCATGACGCCGATGTGGAAGAAGAACAAGAATGAGCTGACCGAGGAGGACTATACCAAATTCTACCGCGACAAGTTCTTCGATTATACCGAGCCGCTGCTGCATATCCATAACCGCAGCGAGGGCACTGTCACCTACAATTCGCTGCTCTATATTCCGGCAAAGGCGCCGTTCGATTATTACTCGAAGGATTATGAGAAGGGCTTGCAGCTCTATGCCTCCGGTGTCATGATCATGGAAAAGTGCGCCGATCTGCTGCCGGATCATTTCAGCTTCGTCAAGGGTCTGGTCGATTCCGAGGACCTCTCGCTGAATATCTCCCGTGAGATGCTCCAGCACGACCGTCAGCTCAAGCTGATCGCAAAATCGCTGGAAAAGTCGATCAAGAATGAGCTCAGCAAGCTGCTGAAAACCGACCGCGAAAAATATACCGAATTCTGGAAGGCATTCGGCATCCAGATCAAATTCGGCGTCTATAACGAATTCGGCAGAAACAAGGAGCTTTTGCAGGACCTGCTGCTGTTCCACAGCTCCGGCTGCGACGATGCAGAGGGCTTCTCGACCCTCGGCGAATATGTCACGCGGATGCGCGAGGATCAGAAGTATATCTACTATGCTGCCGGTGAAACCGTGACGCGCTGTGCATCGCTGCCCGCTGCGGAGCTTGTCCGCGACAAGGGCTATGAGGTTCTGTATCTGACCGACAGTGTCGATGAGTTTGCGATCCAGATGCTCCAGAAGTATCAGGATAAGGAATTCAAGAATGTTTCCGCAGGCGATCTCGGTCTCGAATCCGAGGAGGACAAGACCGCACTGGAGGAAAAGAACAATGCCGCGAAGGACCTCTTTGCAGCCATGCAGAAGGCACTCGAAGGCAAGGTCAAGAGCGTGCGTCTCTCGAACCGCCTGAAGAATCATGCCGTCTGCCTCTCGAGCGAGGGTGACCTCTCGCTGGAAATGGAAAAGGTGCTCAACACCATGCCGACCGGTCAGAAGGTACAGGCAGAGCGCGTGCTGGAGCTGAATCCGGAGCATCCGGTCTTTGCAACGCTCGAGCGCTTGCAGACAGAGGATCCCGAAAAGCTCGCAAAATATTCCGATCTGCTCTATCAGCAGGCACTGCTCATCGAGGGCATGCCGATTGAAGACCCGGTCGCACTCAGCAAAATGATCTGCGAACTCATGGTGTAATATTGAATCAGAAATGTGAAATTAGGAATTGCGGACAGTCCAGAGCTGTCCGCATATTTTTTTTGAAATACATCCGCCGCAGGCGGATCCCGCAATTCCTCATTTCTAATTTCTTATTTTTTTCCGTTTTCTTTACTTTTAAGAACGTTTGTGCTATAATAAAGGAACATACAACGGAAAAGGAGCCTAGATATGCAGATCGCAATTCTGATACTTGTCATCATCAGCCTGCTGATGCAGGCATTCATGCTCGCCGTGCTGTACGGCAGAAATCCGGCGAAGGAGCGCGCCGCGATGCAGGAGCTGCTGCGCCGGATACAGAAGGAGGAGCAGAAGCTGCGCAAGGAGCAGACTGCCGGTACGAATGAGACCATTCAGCTTTCCATGCAAATGGTCAATGAAAATCTCTCGCATAACCAGTCGCAGACCCGTGAAACAACCGCCGCCCAGCTAAGACAGTTCGAGGAGCGGATTCAGGGACTCGAAGCCGCAAACGGCAGGTCGATGTCCATGCTGCGCGAGACTGTCACACAGCAAATGGAACAGCTCCGCACGCAGAATGATCAGCGTCTGCGCGAGATTCAGAAAACCGTCGATGATACCTTGCAGGAGCATCTCGAAGCGAAGATGAACGAGAGCTTCAAGCGCGTGACGGAAAGTCTCGAGGCGGTCTATAAGGGACTCGGTGAGATGAAATCGCTTGCGGGCGATGTCGGCGGACTCAAGCGCGTACTCTCGAATGTCAAGACGCGCGGTACCTTCGGCGAGATTCAGCTCGGCAGCATTTTGCAGGAGATTCTCGCGCCGGAGCAGTACGCAGCGAATGTCGAGACGGTTCCCGGCACCGGAAAGCGCGTCGAATTTGCGATCAAGCTGCCGACCGAGGACGGCGAACCGGTCTGGCTGCCGATTGACTCGAAATTCCCTGCCGACTGCTATACGCAGCTGCTCGATGCGCAGGAATCCGGCGACAAGGCAGCCGTTGACGCGGCAGGCGCGGTTCTGCGGCAGCGCATCCAGAGCTTCGCAAAGGATATTCATGACAAATATCTGCATGAGCCGGAAACAACTGCATTCGGCATTCTGTTTCTGCCGTTTGAGGGGCTGTATTCCGAGGTCGTCAGCAGCGGCCTGACAACGGTTTTGCAGCAGAAATACTGTGTCAATATTGCAGGTCCCTCGACCATGGCGGCAATGCTCAATGCGCTGTATATGGGATTCCGGACACTGGCGATTCAGAAGCAGTCTGATCAGGTCTGGCAGATTCTCAGCGGCGTCCGGGAGGAATTCGGCAAATTTGAGGATGCGCTCAACGGCACAAAGAAAAAGCTCGACGCCGCAGGCAGAGAGCTCGATCAGCTTGTCGGTGCCAGAACGCGCGCGATCAACAAAAAGCTCGCGGATATCCAGCGACAGACACTGCCCGCATCCATTGATCTGAATTCCGCCGGCAGTGCCGGTCTCCAATGATCTAAAGCTCTCCGGCAGAATAACCGAAACATAAAGAATACTGCTCCCAGCTTGCTTTTTGTGTGATAAAATGCTATAAGCCGGCAGTGCCGGCCTCCAATGATCTAAAGCTCTCCGACAGAATAACCGAAACATAAAGAATACTGCTCCCAGCTTGCTTTTTGTGTGATAATATGCTATA
>CAMHUJ010000385.1 GCA_946188175.1 uncultured Ruminococcus sp. | reverse complement strand
GTCACTGTCGGCACCGCCATAAAGACACCCTCGAAAAACAGCAGGATCCCGAGAATGTAGATCGTCATACGGATATTCATTCTGTCAAAGCCTCCGTCATTGCAGCAGATCGTTCATGTCATGCAGCCCGAGATGATTCGTTACGATGACGACCGAATCGCCCTGCTGAATCATATCGCTGCCGCGCGGGATCAGTACCTTGCCGTTGCGAACGATTGCCGCGACCAGCACGCCGCTGCGCAGCTTCAGGCGCATCAGCGGTGCGGCAGTCAGTGCAGAATCCGCCTTTACGGTAAACTCCGCAGCCTCGACCTTACCCTTAATGATCTGATAGAGCGTTTCGAGGTTCGTGCCCATGGTCTTGTTCATCGCGCGGACATAGCGGACAATGTAATCCGAAGTCAGATTCTTCGGATAGATGATCGTATCCAGATCGAGATGCCCGATCACCGAATCAAAATCAATGCGGTTGATCTTCGTCACAACCTTGCCCTCTGTCACGGATTTTGCAAAGAGCGAAAGCAGGATATTCTCCTCGTCGAGATTCGTCAGCGAAACGAACGCCTCTGCGTGGTTGATGTTCTCCTGCATCAGAATCTCCTGATTGATCGCATCCGCATAGATCACGTTCACATCGGAGAACATATCGGTGAGCATATCCACCCTGTCCTCATCCTTCTCAATGACCGTGATGCTCATGCCGTCCTTTTCGAGAATCCGGCAGAGATAATGCGTGATAACGCCGCCGCCTGCAATCATCACATTATTGACAGGCTTCGCCTTGTAGTTGATGCGCTTGAAGAAGTTATATGCGCTTTTGGGATCGGCGATGATCGAGATGACATCGCGCGCCTCAAACTGAAAATCACCGGATGCGATAAACGCATCCTCATCGCGCTCAATCGTACAGACCAGAACATCGCAGTGCAGCTTCGCCGCAATCTCGCGCACCTGCATCCCGCAGAGCGGAGAATCCTCCGGCAGCTTGAATTTCAGCAGCTCGATCTTGCCCTTGACAAAGGTATCAATCTTGATTGCCGACGGAAAGCGCAGCACGCGCGCAATCTCCTCCGCAGCGGCATATTCCGGATTGATGACCATAGCGAGACCGAGTTCCTCCTTCAGATAGCGGACATCGGCACTGTACTGCGGGCTGCGGACACGCGCAATCGTCTGGCAGCCGCCTGCCTTCTTCGCAATCAGGCAGCAGAGCAGATTCCGCTCGTCGGAGCCGGTGACGGCAATCAGCAGATCCGCCTTTTCGATTTCCGCCGCCTCAAGCACGGCACGCGTTGCACCGTTTCCGATCACATGCATGACATCATAGCGCTCTGCAACCTCCGTTGCACGCGCACCGTTGATATCGACGACCGTGATATTGTTTCCCGGCTCGTTCAGCTGCTCCGTGAGCACTCTGCCGACCTTGCCGCAGCCGACAATGATAATATTCAAAGCTGTGAACTCCTCCTAAAGCATTGCTTTATTCCGGTGGATCAGTCATGCCGTTCGGCCTGATTGCCGAAGGTCTCACAGAAGCGCGCGGAGAAGGAAGGCTCCCTTCCCGCGGCATAGAGATGACCGGTATCCCCGAAGGTATTGATGCGGAATGACGCGATGCCCGCTCTGCGCTCCTCCGTCGAGACAACGGTAATTGCAGTCGGGGCGGCACAGAGCCCGTGCCAGAGCACCATAGGCGAACAGCCGATCAGATGCGCAAGCAGGACGCATTCCACGCCGAAATGACAAAACAACACAATCGTATCGGTATTCGGCTGCGCCGCGCGGTAGATCATGCCGTCGCGGACATAGCCGTGTTTTTCCAGCAGATCATCGAGTCCCTGCCAGACGCGCTTTGCCTCGTCGCCGACGCCGTATGCGCGCATGACCTCCGTATCTGCCCATGTATCTTTCTCATAATAGGCCGGCTCCTGCGTCCAGTATGCAGGGAGCCAGTCCCACGGCACGCGGACATCGCCGGTATCCGGATGCAGAATCGGCGCATGAAATTCACGCAGCCACGGAAGCGTTTCCGCTTCACGGTGCAGCGCCTCCAGCGTATAGGCGGCAGTCGCCTTTGCCCTGCCGAGCGGCGAGACATAAAACGCCGCGATATCCGGATGCTGTTTCAGGCGCTCCGCCGTCAGCTGCGCTTCAATTTTACCGGTATCGGTCAGCGAATCGTGTTCGTAATCCGGATCGCCGTGCCGGACGATAATCAGTTTCATAGAAATCCTTTTCGTTTAAGATCAGAGAGAGGGGGAACGGTAAGCGTTCTGTTCTCCGTCCGGGCTGCCGGAGAACAGAACGTCCTGTATCAGTCAGTCAGCACTGCCCTGCATCGCTTCCGCCTTTTCGACGGCTTCTGCGAGCGTCATGCCGTAAAACGCCGCGGCAGGAAAATATCTGCCGGATTTCGGCTGCTCAATGAACGCACCGACAATCACGCCGGGGATTGCACTCTCGGGTGCATTCGGCGCATGCGGCCCGCCTAAATCGGTTCTGCACCAGCCGGGGTCGGTCAGATTGATCGCAACGCCGGTGCCTTCGAGCTTTGCGCCTAAGTCAACCGTGACTTTATCGAGCGCTGCCTTGCTGGCGGAATAACCTGCCTGCTCCGGTTCAAGCCGGATGCCGCTCGTCGTGTTGACAATTCTGCCGAAGCCGCGTGCGATCATCTTCGGAATGAAGTGATAGCAGAACATCATCGGCGCAATCGTGTTGATCTGAAAGCTCGTGACATAATCGCTGACCGGTGTCTGCCAGTAGTCGGTGCGGTATGCAACCTGCACGCCTGCATTGTTGAGTATGACATCGACCGGCATGCCCGCCGCATCAATTTCGGCAATCGCCTGCGCAACGGATGCCGCATCGGCCAGATCGCAGGCGGCCTCACGCACCTGAACCTGCGCCGATAGCGTCTCTGCAAGGGCTGCGGTATGCGCCGTATCGCGGCTCAGCAGAATCAGATTGCAGCCGTGCGCTGCGAGCGCTTCTGCCGCAAGTCTGCCGATTCCGCGGCTGGCACCGGTGACAAGTGCCCATTTTCCCTCAAGATTTAACATGTTTCCCTCTCCTTTTTTCAAGCTGCCCGTAAAACGGCAGCAGTCCGTAATGCTGCTCCCGTTCATCATATCATACCATAAAACACGTTAAAAGTCAACAGTCAGGCAGGCTGCCGCCGGTCAGGCAATCCGCTGCGGCATCTGTCACGGAC
>CAMHUJ010000384.1 GCA_946188175.1 uncultured Ruminococcus sp. | reverse complement strand
AATCTTACTTGAATGTTTGAAAATGGACTCAAACTATGAAACTAAAATGTGGTAAGGGGTGACCCTTGCCACGTGGCGCCCGGCCCGCGAAAAATTTTTTCAAAAAAGGGTTGACAATTATGTGATAGTATGGTATAGTATATATAATTCATTCTGTTGAAAAAATCCGAATCCGCCGCGCTGAACAGGAGGCGATCTCATGTACCGTATCATCAACCGCATCGTATCCGCCGGACTTGCCCTGCTGCTTGCAGCCGAGGCTGCCGCCGTGCCTGTCTCTGCGGAATCGCGCCAGCCGATCGGCATAATCGAATTCGGCAATGTCAGTACCGCGCTGACGGTCGGCAAAGTGCCCGATTATACGACATATCTCACCGGCGATGCCCTGCTCCATGCAAGCATTCTCAATGAGGGCTGGGGCTGCGTCACCGATATGAATATCCATACCTCGAAGAATGAGGGCAATCCGGTGCCGGATGATCCGGTCGGCGTGCCGTACAGCTATCTGATCGCGCTGCGTGCCGACAGCGGCTATTTTTTCACAGAGGGCTTCGATCTGTATTACAACGGCGAGGCGATTGACAGCAGCATGTATACCGCGACGCTTCAGGACGACAGCGAAACGCTGATGCTGCTCTGCGATTTTATTCCGCAGGTCACGCCGCTTGCACCGGATGCGCAGACACTTTCGGAAATCTATATTCTCGATGCGGCGCTCGATTTCGCCGCCGGTGATGCCCCCCGCTTTACGGCGCATCCGGCAGACCCTTCACTCGTAACGGTGCAGTATGAGCGCTGGGTCGATCTGCTGGATTATCAGCACTTTGTCATGAGCGATGAGGCGTACAATCAAGCCATGGAGCTGACCGAGGAAAACCGCCTGACCGCATTTGCCGCAAACGGACAGTATCACTATGATATCTGCGTTACGGCGAATTACGGCTATGTATTTGCGGATGATGTGAAGCTGTTTGTCAACGGCATTCCGTGCACGGTCAACGGGCATACGCCGGATACGATCGCGGTTAATGAGGTCTGCATCCTGACCGTTCCGCAGAAGCAGACTGCAACGACCGTCACCACCGTGACGACAATGCAAACGACATCCGCGGCGAAGCAGACAACATCTGCAACAACCAGACCGACAACGCAAAGCACAACGGTCACGACAAAAACAACAGCATCTGCGGCAAAAACAACAACTTCCGCGAAACCGCCGACAACCAAAGCATCCACGACAACTGCGAAGCAGACTACAACGGAATTCACTGTTCCGACCGCTGCCTTTGACCCGGATCTGCGCTACGGCGATCTGAATCAGGACGGCAGAATCTCGGTTTCGGATATCGTTTTGCTGCTGCGGTATCTTGCAGAGAATGACAGCCTGAATCTCAGCGCGGCGGGTCTTGCCGCAGCGGACATCAATCTCGACGGGCTGCTGGATATGCAGGATGAAAAGCTGCTGGTAAAGCTGGTGCAGGAGAATCAGGATAAGCAGCCTGTCCTGCCGCCGAAGAAGGCAGATTTCGGTTCGGAAACCGATCCCGAAACGCCGAATCTGCCTGATACTGCCGGAAAAGAATGGATTTTCAAGCCGGAGGGCAAAAGTGCCGCGTATACAGAGGAGCCGATTGCCGGACTGACAGTCAGTGCGCCGGAAAATGCGCTCAGCTATGACGGGCAGCTGCTGTTCAGCGAGCTGGAAAACAAGGAAGCGAAAAAGCTCGATCAGGCATGTACAGAAGCCGGTGCGATCATGCTCGATGCATGGCATGTTGATGCGGGCATTGAGCCGGACGAGCATCTGCCCGGATGCTATTCATGCAGCTATGATCTTTCGCGGCTGTCGCTGCCGGAGGAAATGAACGATCAGCTTCATGTTCTGCGCATTGCCGATGACGGCACCGTCTCGGAATATCCGATTGAAACCGACGGGACAAATCTGACATGGATGAGCGATCAGAACAGCATTACGCTGATCGCGGTGTGCAGAGATGCTGTCATTATCGCGGTTGCGCTCGGTGCGATTGTCACCGCGGTGGAGTATGCCGCATGGATCAATTCCGCAGACGGCTGCGCGGGAACCTATGATACCAAACGCTGCACGATCTATTATCATGACAATGAACCGCAGGAAACAAAGGATGCACGGAAAAAGCGTCTGAACGAAATCGAAAGCGATGCAGACCGGCAGGCAAGGAAATATGCCGAGGAAAAGGTCGGCGACGCATGGGGCGGAATCGCGGGTCTGTTCATGAACTATGCACGCGAGGTCAACCGGATCACCGCACAGAAAAAGAACGAGCTGCTGCGTGACAACGCGGAATATCAGTCGCTCATGGAACTGGAAAACGGACATCCGGCAGATGTTGTGCTGCTCGCAAGACAGTACGACATCGCAATGGATTATCTCTATCTGCATGAGGGCTGCCCGAAGCTCAAAAAGCCGGATATCGTATTCAGCGAAGCCGTTGACGATCTCGGCGATGCCGTGACGAATTACGTGGTCGGCAACTATATGCTGGTCAGACGGACACCCCAGAAGGACAATGACCATATTCCGAAATACAAAGAATATTTTGATCTCTACGGTACGGCTGTTCCGGCAGATGTTTCCGACCGGCTCCTGACGACCATGACCCATGAACTGTTCCACCTGATTCAGGCGACAAAACTGGCAGGAAAATATGAAGCCCATGTCAAATTCTTTGAAATGACCGCGCTTACGGTGGAATGTCACTGCGCGAAAAAATATAAGGAATGGGGCTATATTCGGAACCATGTACTGGATGACGGACAGGGCTATGATACCTTCGGGTATCCGCTGGACGAAACCTCCGCGAAGCTGACAAATGCAAACCACTATCTCCAGACACAGGCAGGCTATTCGCTGGCACGGTTCCTGCTGCATATCGAAAGCATCCAGAAAAAGAAGTACCGCGGCTGGGATATGATTCAGGCGTATAAGAAATTCGGAACGATCTCCGGCATGTTCAGTCACATCTGCGGCTTTGCGGATGCGACAGTCGCTTCCGGAAAGCCCGATGAGATTCTGAATGTTTACTGGAAGCATTTTCAGAAACAGAAAGATATTGAAAGCATTATGCTCCTTTGCGCAGAAACGGATTATCCGCTGAAAGAGGATACAAAATTCAATTTTCCGTCCCAGATCAAAAAGCATCAGCTGAAAGAAGACGAACCGGCGCTGCTTAGCAAGG
>CAMHUJ010000383.1 GCA_946188175.1 uncultured Ruminococcus sp. | reverse complement strand
TTCGATGTACAATCAGCCGTAAAACAGCTATTTTACATCATGCTTCCCTTCCATTATACATGATTCCGCAGGAAGTTTCAAGATGCGTATTAGAAGAATCTTGCGTTTCATTTTTGTGCAATAGCAACAAAATTCGTGATTTATCTGGGATTCTGCTAAAGGATCAGTGCGTTTTATCCAGATTTTATACATATCATCCACTTTTGAGACTGCCGCTATCAATCGGCTGCTTCGGGGCGAAAGGGAAATTTGAGATAGGAGTGAGAAGCGAGAAGTGAGGAGTTAAGGTGCGGCTTCGCCGCGATTTTGAAATCGTATGTAGGAAGGAGAAAGCAGGAGGGAGGAAGTATTTGAGATAAGAGATCGGAGGAAGGAGAAGCGTAAAAGAAAAAATGATACCCGACAAACTGAAACGGGCAGTGCTGCATGCACCGCCCGTGTTCCCGTATCATTATTTTTATTTGCTGTACCTTACGCCGTTGATCTCTACGGCTGCGATCTCGGATACCTTATGAATGATCGTCGCAGTTTCGTCATCATAAGGGGCATCGTGTGCCAGATACTCCCTAATATCGGTGCTGACGAATCCGGTGACAGCGCGAAGATTTTCTTCCGTGCCGTCGTTGTAGATCAGTTTATAGGTTGATTTGTTCTCGCCTACAGCTTCGTAGTCTTGATACGGCAAGGGTCGTATTAGTTCAAAATCCGAGAGCCATACCTGTTCGCCGTTTTCCGCAGTCATCGTACAGCAGTCACAGTTCTGCGTAAAATCAAAAGAAACGATCATGCCGTCCAGCAGTTCTCTGCCTGCTTCCTTCGATGCAAACACATAATCAACTTCATCCGGCATTGCAAATCTCATATAAAGTGTACTGCCGTTCCAATCCTCTGTATTGGGGAAACTGATCTCATACCGGCACTGGTTCGACGGCAGATCTTCATCCTTCCACATACATATACCGCCGTAGCCGGAAAGGAACTTGCCTTCATATGTTCTCTCCTCCAGATCTATTTCAAGAGCGTTTCCTTCTGCATCGCATACGATCTCCGGATCGAAAGCGTAATCATGTGGGAAAGTGTATGCAGGATCATGTGCTTCAATCGTGACAACTGCAAGTGCCGAATGCCCGTCATAGAGCATTGTGTCAATCGTTAGTGTTGCCTTGTCATTTGTAAAGCTCTGGGGCGCGGAATAGCCATACTCCATTAAAATTTGCTCGCCGGTACAACCCAGATATTTTTGCACGGATTCCCTGTGATACACCGAATATGCATACGCAGCGCCGGTCATGAGCACAACCGCGGCACATGCCGCCGCAGCCGCCCCCAGAATACGGTGCTTTCTGCGAATCTGCCGGCTCATGCCGTATTGCTTTGCGGCAAGAATCATGTCGTCGTCAATCATGCCGATCGCTTCGGTCAGTGTTTCGGGTTTCATAATAAGCCCTCCTTCGTCAGCATTTCGCGCAGCTTTTTTCTGGTCCGGAACAGCATGGATTTTACCTTGCTCTTCGTACAGCCGAACTGCTGCGCAATCTCCTCAATCGTATGGAAATACCAGTATCTGCAAACAAACGCATTCCGCTCCGCTGCCGGAAGATTCCGAAGGAACCGGTTGATATACTGCGCAAGCTCCTTCGCTTCCAGCGTCTGCTCCACATTCTCGGCAGCCCGCACGCATCCGCTCAGCTCCTCGAGTGCAAGCGCTGTTTCGCCGCCGCCGCGTTTTGCCGTATATGCCGTGCGGAGCCGTTTCAGGCAGAGTGTGCGCGTGATTCTGCCGATATAGCCCGTCAGCGTTTCGGGATGATTCGGCGGAATACTCTGCCAGACCGCGAAAAACGCTTCGTTGACGACCTCAGCCGCATCCTGTTCGCTTCGCAGAATATTCCGCGCGATCTGCATGCAGTAGCCGTTATATTTTTTATCTGTCTCCGAAACGGCACGTTCATCCCGCTGCAAATACAGCGCAATGATCTGCGAATCGTCCACGGCATTCCCTCCTTTGCCTTGGTTTCAGGAGCTCCTGTTATTATAATTCCCGAAAACGGTGCGCGGTTGCACAGAATCAAAAATATTCTGAAAAAACAGGCAGATGCCTCTTTATATGAAGCATCTGCCTTTGATTGATTCAGTCTGATATTCGCATTCAGGCGGGCAAGGTATCCTGCCACGAGATATTTTTCAGCGTGACCGTATGCGCACCTGCGGATGCGGCATCACCGAGTGCGCCGAGCTGGAATTTCAGGTCGGCTGCCATATCCGCGGGAAACGTCACCGTCAGATCATAATGCGTCTGCTCCGGCGTCAGCATCACCGTCTTTTCGAGATACCGATTGTATCCGGAATCCTCTGCCGTCACGAGCATCTCACGCGATACCGTAGACGATGCATCGAACGAAAACGTATAGGTTTTGCCCGCCTGCACCTGCTGCGCCCGAATCAGGCCCATGACGCCGTAGGGCAGTGTGCCGGTGCTGCGCACGGTGATCTCCGTTTCGCCGTCGCGGTTATGCAGCTCCGCCTCGGCACCCTCAATATATGCCTCCAGCGGCAGCGACGTCACCGCTGTCGGCTGCATCTGTTTGCCGTCCAGCGCATAGACACGCACATAGTCGATATCAAAATGCCGTTCGCCGTCCGCAAAGGTATTCGGGTCGCCGTAAATGCCGTCCACGCCGTCAAAATGCCCGCCGACCGCCAGATTCAGAATCAGATAGAAATTCTGATCGAACGGCGCAGGATAGGCATGTCCCGCCGAAGACCATTCCGTCTGCGTGCTGTAAAGATTGCCGTCCACATACCAGCGAATTTCGCCGCGCTCCCATTCAATCGCATAGACATGCCAGTCCGCTGCGGATGTTCCGGCAGGAAATTCGTAGTTGTTCGTCAGATAGGTATTGTTCGGCCAGACATCGCCGAAATGAATCGTACCGCAGATTTTCTCCGGCGTACTGCCCCAGCCCTCCATAATGTCGATCTCGCCGGACGCCGCCCAGCCGCCGTATACGCTGTCCTCGGGCAGCATCCAGATCGCGGGCCAGAGCGATTTTCCAGCATCGCAGCGGGCACGCACCTCGACTCTGCCGCCGCAGGCAGAGAATTTATGCTGCGTGCTGAGCCGCGCCGAGGTATATTCATAGCTGCCCTGCACTGCATCCGTATAGTCCTCATGCCGTGCCGCAATCGTCAGAATACCGTCGTGCACGGCCGTGTTTTTGTCGG
>CAMHUJ010000382.1 GCA_946188175.1 uncultured Ruminococcus sp. | reverse complement strand
CCGTCAGTTCAACCTGATGTTCAAGACCTTCCAGGGCGTGACCGAGGACAGCAAGGCGGAGCTCTATCTCCGTCCGGAGACCGCGCAGGGTATCTTCGTCAACTTTGCGAATATCCAGCGCACCACGCGCCGCAAGATTCCGTTCGGCGTCGGTCAGATCGGCAAGTCCTTCCGCAATGAGATCACGCCGGGCAACTTCATCTTCCGCGTCCGCGAGTTCGAGCAAATGGAGCTTGAGTTCTTCTGCAAGCCGGGCACCGATCTGGAATGGTTCCAGTACTGGCGCGGCTACTGCAAGGATTTCCTGCTGAAGATCGGTCTGAAGGAGGAGAATCTCCGCCTGCGCGACCATTCGCCGGAGGAGCTCTGCTTCTATTCCAAGGCGACCACCGACTTTGAATATATGTTCCCGTTCGGCTGGGGCGAGCTCTGGGGCGTTGCCGACAGAACCGACTACGACCTCACACAGCACAGCAATACTTCCGGCAAGACGCTCGATTACTTCGATCCGGAGACCAATGAGCGCTATATCCCGTATGTTATTGAGCCGTCGCTCGGCGTTGAGAGACTGTTCCTCTCCGTGCTGACCGAGGCATATGACAGCGAGGTGCTCGGCACAGACGACAAGGGCAAGGAGGATGTCCGCACGGTTATGCGCTTCCACCCGATGCTTGCGCCGTTCAAGTGTGCAGTTCTGCCGCTCTCCAAGAAGCTCTCTGATAAGGCATATGAGGTTTATCAGATGCTTTCTGAGCATTTCATGGTCGATTTCGACGATACGGGCTCGATCGGCAAGCGCTATCGCCGCGAGGATGAGATCGGTACGCCGTTCTGCATCACGTATGATTTTGATACGGCAGAAAATGACAGCTGTGTGACTGTCCGCGACCGCGATACCATGGAGCAGGTTCGCATTCCGATCACGGAGCTTGTTGCATATCTCTCCGACAAGATCAAGTATTGATTCCTTTTTAATGATATAGTAAAGCCGCTGAGATTTTGCTTTTACGCAGATTTCAGCGGCTTTTTGTTTTGCAGATACGCATTTCAGAAAAAGTGTTTCTTCGATAAATCAGCATTTGCGGGCAGTGCCCGCCTCCAATGATCGAAAGGTTTCCGGCGGCGTTCCGAGAAATTTGAAAGATCGTGACTTCAGTCATTTTTTCTTTATCTATAGTCCGGCATTCAATTTAGCGGAGCACGCGAATGCGAGGGGAGAACCCAAAGAGGAAAGGGTAAGGAACAACGGCGGCGGAGAGCCGCCCCGATTGCACTGAAACACGAACAGTCCTGCATACAACGCCCAAGAAAGGCGAAGCAAACCGGCGGCGGGCACTGCCCGCTTATTCCTCCATGCGGCGCTGGCGTTTGCCGGTCAGGAGATCGGCGCGGCGCTTCATGAAAATCTCGGTTCCGTCCTCACTGATGCAGGTTCTGCCTGCCTTCGTCAGCTCTAAAATCGCAAGAAACAGCGCAACGCGGTCGGTCGGCTTCGTCAGACCGTCAAACAGATCGGTCAGGCGGACAGTCTCCTGCGTGAAGAACTGCCGCAGCAGAAATACGACCTTCGAGGCGACGCTCGTCACCTGATGATGCATCTGAACAACGGCGTGAATCTTCTCGCCGACACTGCTCTCCGAATGCCCCTGCGGCATGCGGCGCAGTCCCATATTCTGATAGACCGTCAGCAGCAGCTCCGGCTCATGCGTCCGCCGGTAGGTCATATCGACGGGCAGCTGCACAGGCTTGCGCACGAACAATACATCCCCCAGAAACTTCTCGCGCAGATTGCCTGCTGCGATCTTGCAGAGGGAATATTCGATCAGCGCACCCTCGAGCTCCTTCTTGACCGCTTCGGCTTCCTCCTGCTGCGGCAGAAGCGCGGCTGTCTTCATCCAGATCAGCTTTGCCGCCATGGTCAGAAATTCGCCTGCAAGCTCATAATCCTGCTCGGCGCACTGCTGCATATAGAGCAGATACTGCTCCAGCAGCACGGATATTTCGATATCATGGATATTCAGCTTATGCTTTGCAATCAGATGCAGCAGCAGATCCATTGGTCCGTCAAAGACGGGCAGATGAAACGATAACTCCGGCATATGATCAACCCATAATCGCCGGAATCCAGTCCGTCAGGAAGGTGAACAGCCTTAAAATCAACCCCTCGATGAAGTTGAGCGGCGTTTGCAGAACCGGACTGACCAGTATGATCAGAAAGATAATGCGGACGATCTGCTCATTCTGGATAAACCAGCGGTCAACCTTTGCACTGGTGAAATAGCCGAGAATCTTGGAACCGTCGAGCGGCGGAATCGGAATCAGATTGAACACCGCAAGACCGATATTGATTGAGACGAATGCGTAGAACATAGTACCGATCAGGAACGGTGCATTGCTGATCGTTTCACCGGCAGCATAATTCGCCCAGTAATCCTGATAAAAACTCGAGCATTGATAGATGCGCGCTCCGATCATGCCGAGAAAGGCGACGATCAGATTGCTGACGGGACCCGCCAGCGCCGTAATTGCGACGCCGAAGCGGAGAGAATGCTTGCGCGAGAAGCGCGAGGGATCAATCGGGACAGGCTTTGCCCAGCCGAAGCCGCCGATCAGCAAACAGATCGCACCGATCGGGTCGAGATGTGCAATCGGGTTGAGCGTTAAGCGCCCCTGATACTTGGCGGTGTCGTCGCCGAGCTTGTGCGCCGTCCATGCATGTGCAAACTCATGAATCGGCAGAATCATAAAAATGATAAACAGGCGCACCAGATAGCCCATAAGCTCCGTCTGTGAAATTCCTCCGAACAGTGACATATCAAATCTCCTTCCGTATTGTCTGCGGAATCTTCAAATAGTATTATACCACAATCTTTCAGAAAAAGCAATGGGGCGCATGTGATAAGCACGGCAGCTGCTGCGTGAAATGTTCTGTTTGCTATTGACTTTTCATATGAATTGGAGTATAATGTTTCTGAGTGTTTCAGAAGTTCGCGTTTGTGCAGAATTCCGAAGTTTTCGTCAAAATATCCGTATAAACCGATTTCTGTTCCCCAGATTTCAGCTGATTTTTGTGCATCACTGCCGAATGATTTGTAATCTTGCACAAAACCCCACACAATATAGAAAGGAGCGGTATCAATGGATCAGACAATCCGGAAAATTCTGGAGCTGGATGCCGCAACCGAGGAGCGTCTCAGCGCCGCCCGGCTGCAATGCCGCAAGCAGA
>CAMHUJ010000381.1 GCA_946188175.1 uncultured Ruminococcus sp. | reverse complement strand
CTGAAATGCGCAATGTCGCATGGAACAAGAAGACCGCCGGTTCCGACGTCAAGAACGGCAGCACCGATACATGGGCATCTGCTGTTGACGGCGCGAACAAATGGCTGACGGTCGATCTCGGCAAGACCTACGAAGTCAGCCGCTGGGGCGTCAAGCTCTCCGGCATGACGAATGCAAATACCGATTATCCGCGTGATTTCCGTCTGGAACTCAGCACCGACGGCAAGACATGGAAGACCGCCGATACGGCACTGAGCACCACGCAGGAGCAGTTCAGCCGCAACTTTGTTTCGACCGAAGCACGTTATGCGCGCGTCCTGCTGAATACGGCATCGATCAAGACGAATCCGGCAGTGATCGACAAGCTGGAGATCTACGCCGAATCCGACGAACCGGAAGCAACGCGCTCGCCTTATGAAACGGTCGAGGCAGAGACCTATGACCGCCAGAGCGGTATTGAGACGGAGCTCCGTGAGGACGGCAGCGCAGATGTCGGCTTCATTGAGCCGGGCGATTATATCGCATTCAAGAATATGGATTTCGGTGCAGGCGCACAGGGCTTCTCGGTGAAGGCGGGCAGCGGAACCGACGGCGGCAAGATCGAGCTGCGTCTGGATTCCCCGACGGGCAAGCTGGTCGGCACATGCAGCGTGAGCGGCACAGAGGGCTGGACGAAGTTCAAGAGCTTTGACTGCGATGTATCCGGCGCGTCCGGCAAGCATACGCTGTATCTGGTATTCACGGGCGGTGACGGCTTCCTGATGAACGTGGACAGCTTCATCTTCACGACGAATGCGAAGGCAGGCGATATTACCGGTGACGGCAAGACCGATGCCTCGGATGTGACCGCATTGCTGAATCATCTGCTGACAAAGAAGGCACTGACCGCAGAACAGGCAGGCGCAGCCGATCTCAACGGCGACAAGAAGCTCACCGCAGCAGATATGTCACTGCTCAAGGGCATACTGCTCAAATAACCGCATTACAAAAAAGCAGGAGTACGGTTCGTTCCGTACTCCTGCTTTTTGTTATATCCGATATTCCTGATAGGGCTCTCCGTCCAGTGTTTTCCATGTGAATACGCCGTTTTCGAGCATCATATAACCATGCGGCGAACTGTCCTTCGGAATGGAGACAGAGCCGGGGTTCATCAGCATGAACTGTCCCTGATCCCCGCAGGGCTGACAGACCGGCACATGTGTATGTCCGTGCAGCAGGATATCGCCTGTATGCAGGGGCGGCAGATGCGAAGCATTCCAGACATGCCCGTGCGTTGCAAAGATCAGGCGGTTTTCCACGGAGAGCAGCGCATAGTCTGCGAGCACGGGGAACTGCAAGACCATCTGATCGACCTCCGCCTCACAGTTTCCGCGGACGCAGAGGATATCAGCGGCTTTTGCATTGAGCATGCCGATGACCTCTTTTGGCGCATAGTCCTTCGGGAGATCATTGCGCGGACCGTGATAGAGCAGGTCGCCGAGCAGCAGCAGACGCTCAGCCTGTTCCGCATCGCAGCGCTGCATCAGCAGTCTGCAATAGTACGCAGAACCGTGGATATCAGAAGCAATCAGCCATTTCATTTTCATATTCTCCTTTTTATGATTTCGCCTGTTATTATACCGCACATCCCGCCGGAATGTCAAGCATGAAAAATAGAAATGAGAAATTAGAAATGAGGAATTATGGTATTGCCTTGCGGCAATATATCTATAAATTTGTCCGCGCAGCGGACACAACAATTTTTAATTTCTCATTTCTCATTCCTAATTCTTTACAAATCTTCGGGATTGTGGTATAATAGATGTGTATGCAAATTTGAAAGGAGCCTGATGCATCGTGCAGGGCATTCGCAAGCGGACATGGGCAGAAATCAATCTTGACCATGCCGCATGGAACTATCAGCAGATCAGAAAAGCAGTCCGGCAGGAGACGAAGGTCTGCTGTGTGATCAAGGCAAACGGCTACGGACATAACGCGGTACGGCTGGCGGCATTGTATGAGTCGCTGGGGGCGGATTTTCTTGCGGTATCGAATCTGGAGGAAGCGCTCCAGCTGCGGCAGGGACAGATCACGCTGCCGATCCTGATTCTCGGCTATACGCCGCCGGAATGTGCCGGTGTATTGGCAAAGCAGAATATCTCGCAGTGTGTCTATTCGCGCAGCTACGGTGAATCTCTCTCGCAGGCTGCGATGTCGGACGGCGTGCGCGTCAAGGTGCACATCAAGATTGATACCGGCATGGGCAGAATCGGCTTTCAGCACCGCAACGGGCATTCGGAGCTGACGGATGCACTGGCGGTATGCAAGCTGCCCTGCCTGAAACCGGAGGGCATTTTCACGCATTTTGCGGTCGCAGATGACGGCGCCGACGGCGAAGCATTCACATTGGAGCAGTACCGCAATTTCATTGAAGCGATTGAAATGCTTGAGAGCCGCGGCATCAGCTTTGCGCTGCGTCACTGTGCAAACAGCGCGGCGATTTTCGATCAGCCGCATGCGGATGATCTGCCGGATGTGCATCTGGATATGGTACGTGCCGGAGTGGTGCTGTACGGACTTGCGCCTTCTGGCGTGACGCGCAATCTGCCGGAGCTGCGTCCGGTCATGGCGCTGAAAAGCGTGATCTCGCATATCAAAACGATCCAGCCGGGCGACACGGTCAGCTACGGCAGAACCTATACGGCAGATACGCCGCGCATGGTTGCAACGGTGCCGATCGGCTATGCAGACGGCTTCTGGCGGCTCAACGGCAGCGGCAACTGCAAGATGCTGGTGCGCGAGCAGCTTTGTCCGGTGATCGGCAGAGTGTGCATGGATCAGCTGATGCTGGACATCACGGATGCACACGGCATCTCGGTCGGCGACATCGTGACGGTTTTCGGCGATGCAAACGGTCTTTGCAGTGCCGATCAGATCGCAGAGAACACCGGAACGATCAATTATGAGGTTGTCTGTGCGGTCGGCGAACGTGTCCCGCGGTTCTTCCTGCAAGACGGCGTACCGGTCGATGTGTCCGATAATATCTGGGCGGGCAGCGCACGGCTGCGGTGAACGAAGGTTGTCCGGCACGGCATACTTTTGCCGGATTGCTCCGTTTTATGTTTGGTGATACAAAGAAGAAAGGCGGCAGAATATGAAACGTGAACTCGGCATTGCGCGCTGCGGACTTGCCTGCTGTCTCTGCTCGGAGAATGTGCAGTGCAAAGGATGCAAAAAAGACGGCTTTCTGGAGCTGTCGTGGTGCAAGGATGC
>CAMHUJ010000380.1 GCA_946188175.1 uncultured Ruminococcus sp. | reverse complement strand
CGTGTCTCAGTCCCAATGTGGCCGTTCAACCTCTCAGTCCGGCTACCGATCGTCGACTTGGTAGGCCGTTACCCCACCAACTATCTAATCAGCCGCGAGCCCATCTTTGAGCGATAAATCTTTGATTAACAGATCATGCGGTCCGTTAATGTTATGCGGTATTACCATCCGTTTCCAGAAGCTATCCCACTCTCAAAGGCAGGTTGCTCACGTGTTACTCACCCGTCCGCCACTAAGTTGTTCAGAGCAAGCTCCAAACAACTCCGTTCGACTTGCATGTGTTAAGCGTGCCGCCAGCGTTCGTCCTGAGCCAGGATCAAACTCTTAATAAAGTTTGTATATAACTAAGCGTTCCCGCTCAGCTAAATCCTAGTCATTACGAGTCACTCGCAATTACTTCGTTTCGCGCTTTATAGTCTCGCCTCGACTTGCATTTACCTGTATTTTCATACCCGTAAATGCGGAATCTTCAAGGGTTTCTCTTTGGTTGCATTGTTCAATTTTCAAGGTGCCGCTTGCGGTATTTTGCTCCATCCCCTCTTTGAGGCGACTTCTTCATTATACCACAGATTTGAGATTTTGTCAAGCCCTTTTTCGGGCTTTTCCTCGTCTCTCGCCCCCGCTCTCTCGCGGCGACTTGTATATAATATCATATTTCGAGAAAAATGTCAACCCCTTGCCGCGTAAAACAAAGAAGGAATTTTCAGCAGCTTTTTGTTAGTTTTTGCCACTGTCTGCCGGAATCTCTGCCAGAAGCACCGTAAATACGTTAATTCCGTTCTCAGAAACCGCCGTAATGCTGCCGCCGTGCAGCTCCGCAATGCTCTTTGCAACGCATAAACCGAGCCCGTAGCCGCCCGTATCGCGCGCACGCGCCGGATCAACCCGGTAAAAACGGTCAAAAATCTTTTGCAGCGCGTCCGGCGGAATCGTCTCGCCGCTGTTGGAAATGACAATCCGCAGCCGCAGCTTGCGGTCGCGGTTGACGACCATGCGGATGCTGCCGCCCTCCGGCGTATACTTTTCCGCATTATCGAGCAGCGCATCGACCATGCGGCGGATCAGCCTTGCATCGCCGCGGTACCGGATACCCGGCGTCATCTCATAGTCAAACATGCGTCCGGCTTCAAAAATCCGCGATTCGCGTTCCATGCACATTTCCTCGAGCATATCGGATATCTCCAGATCCGACGGATCGGGATGAATCTCATTCGCGTCGATCTTCGCAAGAAACAGCAGATCGCCGACCAGCCCCGCCATGCGCGTCGTCTCGCCCTGAATACTGTCGAGCCATTTCTCCTGACTTTCGATCGTCGCATCCGGATTCGACATGACCGCCTCGGTATTCGTCGCAATGACGGTCAGCGGCGTTTTCAGCTCATGCGTCGCATCGGAGACAAAATCATTCTGCTGCTCCCATGCGGTCTCAATCGGCTTGCTGACCCATTTCGTCAGCAGCGTGCAGACCGGTATCAGCAGCAGCGCGCCGACCAGTATAAATATAATCGAATTGCGCCGCAGCGTTTTGACAAGCGCCTGCTCCTGCGAGCATTCGGCAAGAACCGCCCATGCGCCGCCCTGCTCCGGCACGGACAGATAGCGGTACTGTTTTCCGTTCTGCTCGAGCTTTCCGTCATTCTGTTCGCCGGTCATTTCCATGCCCTTGACCAGACTGCGCAGCGTCTCGCCGCTCAATGACATATGCACCTGCCCGACATCGGCAAGCCCGCCGTGTTCATCAAGCTGTACGCTGACCATACCGCGCGCACCGTCCGGCAGGCTGCGCGTTTCGACCGCCGTCCGCAGTGCCTTTTCGGTCTCATTCGCCGCCGACTGATACAGAAACAGACTGATGCCGACGCATGCGGCAATCAGAAAAAGCATCAGCAGAATCCAGCTGATCACAAAAAATCTTCCCCGAAGACTCCGGTGCATATCGTTCGCCCCCTTGCCGTGCATTCCGTGATGCACATTTTTCACCACTCCGGCATAGAATCCAGAGAGGAACGGGATATATTGCCGTGTGAGGTCAGAATGCCGCCTTCCATGACATCCAGCAGACCGAAGCCCGGCGGAAACTGGTCACGCGGCAGCGCGGCACTGCCCGGGCTGAACAGCCGGATGCCCTCGACATTCCGGTCAATCCGCACATGCAGATGCCCGAACAGGACAATATCCGCACCGCAGTCCTTTGCGAGATTCACAAGGTTCTGCTGCAAATCGCCGTGCATCATCGTATGCCCGTGCACCGCAACCGCCTTGTGGCCGTAGGGCAGCGCAATCTCGCGCACCAGCGGTATCGCACGGTCATGGTCGCAGTTTCCGCGCACCTGCAATATCCATTGTTTCAGCTCCGGATGCTCCGCAATCAGGCGCTCGGTTTCATATTCGCCGTCGCCGCAGTGAATCACAAATTCCGCATCGCGGTGCTCCGAGAGCACCTTCCGCAGAATATCGTATCTGCCGTGCGTATCGGATATCACAAGAATCTGCATGCATATTGCCCCCGTTCTGTTTTGTTTCATTATAGCATAGAAATGTATCAGCGTCAATCATTTTTTGAAAGGAGCTTCCGAATGGAAAGACCGCAAAACAGCGCACAGCTGCAATCCATGCTCAAAATCGTCGGAGAGAAGCTCGGCATGGCGCCGGAAACACTCCGCAGCGAGCTCGAACAGGGAAAATTCGACCGCGCAATCGCCGGACTCAGTCCGCAGGATGCCGATAAATTCCGGCAGGCGCTTGCCGATCCCGCAAAGCTCAATAAGCTGCTCAGCAGCCGTCAGGCGAAGGCGCTCTACGCAAAGCTGACCGGCGGCAGATAATCCCGAACCCGAAAGGAGACGGCAGACTTGGACGATCTGACGCAGAAGCTGCAATCGCTGCTTTCCGATCCGGAGAGTATGCGCAATCTTTCGGAGCTCGCCGGAATGCTGCGGCAGCCGGATGCGGATCAGGATGCGCCGCCGGACGCTGCACCGGCAGAGGATACCGCGCAGGAGAGCGCCGCCGTGCCGCCCTTCGATCTTGAAAAGATGCTTGCCCTCGGGCAGGCGCTTTCCGCTGCGCAGGAGGACGAAACCGCTGCACTGATCCGTGCACTGAAGCCGCATCTCTCCGAAAAGCGTGCGCGCCGCGCAGACAATGCAGTCCGGATGCTGCGGCTCTGGTCGGCTGCCGGAATTCTCCGCGAGAACGGCATGCTCGGCGATTTCTTCGGCGGCGATGCACCATAAGGCAAAGGAGGCGTCTCATGGCAAACA
>CAMHUJ010000379.1 GCA_946188175.1 uncultured Ruminococcus sp. | reverse complement strand
CGGATGCAGCGCGGCTTCCGCTTCGAGCACATCCCTCGAAACCCACGCAGATGCGGACGTTCCGCCCCAGTTGCAGCCGATCAGTCCGACCGTCACGCCGAGCTTCTGCGCAAGCTCCAGACCGAAATACAGCCCGACTGCCGACCATGCACGCGCATTCTCCGGCGTCGCCTTGTTCCATGCAGCCTGCCGCTCGGTGCGCTCGAAGGTGTCGTCGAACATCTGCTGCTTCGGCGTATAGTAAAAGCGCACGCCGCATTCCGGCGTCAGCGAATCCAGCAGCGCCTGTCCGTGCAGCTCATCCTTGATCTCATACTCCATATTGCTCTGTCCGCCGCAGAGCCAGACCTCACCGACGGCAATATCGTGGTACACAATCTGCACCGCACCGCTGCGGATTGTCATGGTCAGGCCCTCCGCCGCGGGCATCGGCGGCAGCGTCACGCGCCATTTGCCGTCCCGCACGGTATCCGATGCGGACTGTCCGCCGAGCGTAACCGTGACGCGCCTGCCGTTTTTGCCGTCGCCCCAGACCTTGATCGGCTTCTCTCGCTGTAATACCATATTGTCTGTGAAAATTGCTGCTGTTCTCATAATCGTAACCTCTTTCTTTTCTCTGATTTATGAAAGGCTTTCCGGTAAATATGCCGGATTCAGCCGTTCAGTTTTGCAAGAAATGCTTTCATATCTTTGCTGATTCTCTCGCTCTCATAATAATGCACATAATGTCCGCAGTCAAGCTGAATCAGCGTTCCGTCTGACGAAGCGTCAGCCATTGCCTGCATCCCGCTGACCCAACACGGATTGTCCGGAGAATCAGCAGAAGCATACAGAAGCATCGGAACGGTCGGCAGCGGTGCGGAGTTGAGTTCATCATTCAGCGCAATGAGTCTATCAATATCGCCTTCATTCAGCATCGTCTGATTCACAGCTTTATGACAGATAATTTCCTTATAGATCGCGCATTCTTCCTTCGTCAGTGTTCCCGACTCGTCATGAAACGGAAAACGGTCAAGTCCGGCAACTCTCAGGAACTTTGTAAGCCCTAACCCGACAGAGTTCATGAAATCGCCGTCTTTCAGCGCCTGGATATCACGGCAGTTCGGCGTACACATATCCAGACCGACGATCGCCTCGGCCTCATCGGGATATTTCTGCGCCCACATGGTCGCTTCATAGCCGGAAAACGAATGCGCACACAGCACATACGGCGCTTCGATGCCGCACTTTTCAAGCGCTTCCCTGTCCTGACGGAGGATCGTGTCCATATCGCGCTCACCGTCTACGATATCGCTGAAGCCGTAGCCGAACTTTTCCACAACGACAATTTTGTAATCGTCAGAAAGGCGGCTGTATAGCGGCTTGAAATCGAGGATCGGTGAGGCAGTTCCCCAGCCGGACAGAAATACGAGCGTATGGTCGCCCTCGCCTTCGGTATAGATGCTCATATTGTGACCGTCCACACCGACAAGCTGACCGAGCGGCGTTTCGTATAAGGCTCTGTTCTTTCGCAGCATGATCTGATTGTATACCGTTGTGACAATGAGAAACACTGCAATCAGAATCAGCAGTCCGAGCAGAACTTTGCCGATTGTTTTGAATGCTTTTTTCATTTTCACATCCTCTTTCTGTTTACGGCTGCTGCTCCGGCTGATTCAGTCTGCCGTAGGTTTCATTCATCTCGCGGATTTTTGCAGCGAGCTTCGGCGTGAAATCATCGGCTTCGGTGCGGTAAATCCAGTTGCCACCGAGGGTAGAGGGCGTATTGATGCGGTCAGAGGGCGGCGCATTGACAAAATCCTGAAACGGTGCAACCGCGATCTTTGCAGTCGAGCGCCATGCCGCGCGCAGTACCGCCTGCGGCAGCTTCTTCGGCTTCTTTACGCCCAGATACCGCATCGCATAGGCATTGGTCTCATCCGAATTGCTCTTTACCCAGCCGCGCAGCGTGTGATTGTCATGCGTGCCGGTGTAGCAGACGCAGTTCGAGGTCTCAAAATTATGCGGCAGATACGGGTTTTCCGCGTCGCTGTCGAATGCAAACTGCATGACCTTCATCCCCGGAAAGCCCGTCCGCTTCAGCAGACGGATCACCGCGGGAGTGATATTGCCCAGATCCTCGGCGATAACGTTCATCCCGCCGAATTTCTCCTTTGCAGCCTTCCAAAGCGCATAATCCGGTCCCTTGATCCATTTGCCGTGCTCGGCAGTCTCATTGCCGTAGGGAATCGCGTAGTATCGCTCAAATCCGCGAAAATGGTCAATCCGGACAACATCATACATCCGCAGCGTGAAGCCGATGCGCTCCAGCCACCATGCGTAATTGTCCTTTGCCATGGCGTCCCAGTTCCAGAGCGGATTGCCCCAGAGCTGCCCCGTCACGGCAAAGCAATCCGGCGGACAGCCTGCCACGGCGACCGGCTTCTTCTCCGCATCCAGCTGAAACAGCTTCGGCTGTGCCCATACCTCTGCGCTGTCAAAAGCCGCATAGATCGGGATATCACCGATGATGCGGATGCCCTTCTGGTTCGCATACTGCTTGAGAGATTCCCATTGACTGAAAAAGCAGAACTGCACAAACTGCCAGAATTCGATCTCCGTGCGGTATTCCTTCCGCGCCGCCGCGACCGCCTCGCGCTTGCAGAGCCGCAGCTCCGGCTCCCATTCATCCCATGCTTTGCCGTCATGCGCATCCTTGAGCGCCATGAACAGCGCGTAATCCGGCAGCCATGCCTTCTGCGCCGTGCAGAACTTTTTGAACGCCGCAGGCTTGCGTTTGCTGAAATTGTCATATGCAATCCGCAGCACCGGCTTCACCTGCCGCCAGAGCAGTTCATAGTCGATCACATCCGGCTCCGATTCCCACGGAATACCGTCATAATCTGCATGTGTCAGCCAGCCGCGGTCCGCTAAGATATCAAAGTCGATCAAATACGGATTGCCGGCAAAACACGACGGCGACTGATACGGCGAATCCCCGTAGCTCGTCGGCGTCAGCGGCAGAACCTGCCAGTAATGACAACCCGCGCTGCACAGAAAATCTACAAAATCATAGGCTGCCTGTCCCAGTGTGCCGATGCCGTGCTGTGACGGCAGCGCCGTGACCGGCAGCAATATTCCGCTTTCTCTCATCATGATGCACCTCTGTATTTCAGATTTTGTATGCGAAGAATTTACAATATGACTTCCTCGGTTGTCTCCATATCGGAAAGATCAAGCTCGCCGGTCGTGCATGAACGGATAAATCCTGCAAAATCATCCGTCAG
>CAMHUJ010000378.1 GCA_946188175.1 uncultured Ruminococcus sp. | reverse complement strand
CAAGAATCGGATGCCGTTCTGCAAAAAATAAGAACCCGCAGTTCAGCTCTTTGAACTGCGGGTTCTTTGCTGCGGATGAATCGGGATCATTCCTCCGGTTTGCTTTCCTGCAAAGTGATCTGTACATCCGCGCTTTCCCCGTCACGGATGATGTGAAGGGTCACGGTTTCGCCTGCTTTATGCAGATTCTTCTGCGTATTCAGCTCCTCCATTGTGGTGACAGCCGTGCCGTCGATTGCAGTGATGACATCGCCCTGCTGCAAACTGGGATCGGATGCGCTGTAAACATATACGCCCTGCGGCAGATGATACAGTGCTGCCGTTTCTTCGGTAATTGTGGTGCCGCTGATGCCGAGCATCGGTCTGCCGGTCACATAACCGTTTGTAATCAGTGAACGGATGATCTCGGCTGCATCGCTGATCGGAATGGCAAATCCCAGACCTTCCACGCTTGCCTCACCGTAGGAGGCGCCCATTTTCATCGAATTGATGCCGATGACCTGTCCGTAGGAATTGAGCAGCATGCCGCCGGAATTTCCTGCATTGATCGCGGCATCGGTCTGGATCAGTGTCATGGTTCTGTCCTCAAGCTGGACTTCACGGTCCTTGGCGGAAACGATACCGCAGGTTGTGGTGCCGTACAGCTCAAATCCGAGCGGATTGCCGATTGCGATGACCAGCTCGCCGACTCTCAGATCATCGCTGTTGCCGAATTCGGCAGGCGTCAGCCCTTCCGCGTCGATTTTCAGCACGGCAAGATCCGTCTGAATGTCATAGCCGACGATTTCCGCCTCATATTCGATATCGTGATTCTCTCCCATGACCACGCTGACAGATGTCGCCTTGCCCATGTTGTATTCGCTTTCGGTATCGTAGATGACATGTGCATTCGTGATGATATATCCGTCACTGCTCATGACGATGCCGCTGCCGGATGCGGTTGCCTCCTGTGTAACAGGCTGTGCGTTGCCGCGCATGCCGTCAAAGCCGAATCCGGCATAACCGGCGGTCTGCGCTGTATAGGTAAAGGTCGAGCTGATGCCGACTGCGGACGGCATTGCCTTTTCCTCGATTTCCGGAACCGTGAGAGCATCGGCAGGGGAGGCAAGCTCCACCCAGCTCATATTGGTGATCTGCGCGGAGGCGGTCTTCGATGCGGTTTCTGTATTCTGCGCAGCGGAATCGGTTGCAGCTTCGGCGGTATCACCGGAGATGCTGTATTCCGGTACTGCCGTTCCGAGTTCGTCAATCAGCTTATACATCCCGACAGATGTTCCTGATACAAGCAGCATTGCAGCCAGTGCCGCAGTTACTTTCATTACGGAGTGTCCTTTGTGGTTCTTCTGATTCATCATGATATACCGTCCTTTCAGATTATGCCGTGTTCGGCGGTGTTTCGTTCTTACAAGTATGATTATAACGGCTTTGTTTGAAAGCATGATGAATGAAATTTGGAATGCAAGTAAGAGAAATTAGGAATTCTCTGGGAAAATAAGTGCATTCTGTGATACGGTTATGATGAAACAGGATTGCCGCCGGTCTCCCGGCATGCCGTTTATATTTGTGCAGACACTTTGATGCGATCTTTTTTAGATGAGATTTTTCTTGACATTTCGTTCTTTTTGTGGTAAAATAATAAGGCAAATTCAAACACTGGAGGTGAATCAAGTGTCTAACAGTGACAGTTGCGGGTCAAGCGGGCAGCAACAGCATGATTTCAGATGCAGCGGTACTGTTAGGGTGACCGCTTGATTGTGTTTGAGATAGAATGTAATTGCCCGTATGTGACTCGGCTCATATACGGGGATTTTTATGCCCATTGTCCCTTCTGCCAATGAAACGGAAGGAGGAGAATCCAATGGAAAACAAGGAAAATCTACAGTCTGAGGAAGCTGTGGCGGTCAAGCCGGATTACACGGCGGAGATCAGTGCGATCCTGCACAGCAATGCGGCACCGAAAGCCCTGCTGTATCAGCTTGAGGATTATCACGCGAATGATATCGCAGAAGTGCTGGAAGCGCTTTCCGAGCGGGAACGCAAAAAATTCTACCGCATCAGCAGCATAGAGATGCTGGCGGAGATATTTGAATTCTTTGATGAAAAGGACGCCGGTATCTATCTGAATGAAATGGATATCCGCAAAGCGGCTGCCGTGATCTCGAAGCTCGATACCGATACAGCCGTTGAAACGCTTCGGACAATCGGAAAAGAAAAACGCGCCCTGATCATTGATGCGGTGGAACCGGATGTGCAGAGCGAGATCAAGCTCATTGCGTCCTTTGACGAGGACGAGATCGGCAGCCGCATGACAACAAACTGCATCATCATCCGCGAAAATATGTCGGTCAAGGAAGCAATGCGCGAGCTTGTGCGGCAGGCGGAGGAGAATGATAACATTGCGACGCTGTTCGTTACGGATGCGGACGGCGAATATAACGGTGCGATTGATTTGAAGGACCTGATCACGGCACGGAGCGATAAGCCGCTTGCAAGCCTGATCGCGGCATCGTTCCCCTATGTCTATGCAAATGAGCAGACGGCAGACTGCATCGAAAAGCTGAAAGACTATTCCGAGAGCATTATTCCCGTTCTGGATGACAATAACATCTTGCTCGGGGTGATTACGGCACAGAATATCATCGAGGCTGTGGATGATGAAATGGGCGAGGACTATGCCCGTTTTGCAGGTCTGACTGCGGAGGAGGACCTTAACGAGACATTGCTGCAAAGCATGAAAAAGCGCCTGCCGTGGCTGCTGACGCTCCTTGTGCTGGGCATCCTGATCTCAAGCGTCGTGGGTGTGTTTGAGAAGGTCGTCGCGCAGCTCACGATCATCATGGCATTCCAGTCCCTGATTCTGGATATGGCGGGCAATGTCGGCACGCAGTCTCTTGCGGTCACCATTCGTGTGCTGACCGATGAAAACCTTTCGTTCCGTCAGAAAATGCAGCTTGTCGCAAAGGAAATGCGGGTCGGTCTCTGCAACGGTGTGCTGCTGGGGCTTCTGTCCTTCGTCATGATCGGGCTGTATCTGTTCCTGTTCAGAGACAGGGCGCTTCCCTTTGCATTTGCCGTGTCCGGCTGTATCGGCGCCGCACTCATCATTGCGATGCTGATTTCCAGCGCGGTCGGAACCCTGATTCCGCTGTTTTTCAAGAAAATCAAAATTGATCCGGCAGTTGCATCCGGACCGCTCATTACAACTGTCAATGACCTCGTTGCGGTTGTGACGTATTACGGTCTGAGCTGGATTCTTCTGCTGAATGTGTTTCATTTTGCG
>CAMHUJ010000377.1 GCA_946188175.1 uncultured Ruminococcus sp. | reverse complement strand
GTTGCAGATACCGAGCATCAGACCGTCGCGGTTCCGCAGCAGATTGTGCACAGCCTCTGTGACCTTCGGATTGCGGAAGAAGGCGGTGATGAACTTGCCGGAGCCGTCCGGCTCGTCACCGCCGGAGAAGCCGCCCGGAATCATAATCATTTGGGAGTTGTCAATCAGCTTGACCGCTGCCTCGACGGATTCCTCGATTGCGGATGCCGAGAGATTGCGGATAACCAGAACCTCCGGCACAGCGCCTGCACGCTCAAATGCACGCGCGGTATCGTATTCGCAGTTCGTGCCCGGGAAGACCGGAATCAGCACGCGCGGCTTTGCGACCTTGACAGCCGGTGCCGGACGGGTGCCTGCCTTGTGTGCATAGGGCTCGATTGTCGCAAATGCGGTCTTGATGCGGCACGGGAATACGGATTCGAGCTTGCCTTCCCATGCTTTTTGCAGCGTATCGAGGCTGATCGTCTGCGTATCGGAGAAGATCTTGTACTGCTCGGTCGTTCTGCCGATGACCTCCTCGCCTGCCTTTGCCGGACCGTTCAGCTCGATGATGAAGGAACCTGCGCACGGCTCAAAGAGGATGAATTCCGGCAGAACCTTCGTAAACTCGAAGCCGATGTGGTTGCCGAATGCCATTTTTGCAAGACCTTCCGCGACACCGCCGTTATCGACGGACCAGATCGCCTTTGCTCTGCCCTCGGAGATCAGCTTCTCCACATAGTCAAATACCGAGCGGACACTCTGCCAGTTCGGCAGACCGCTGGTCGAATATTCCGGTGCCACGCGGATCACCGTGCTGCCGGTCTCCTTGAATTCAGTCGAAATGACGCGCTTGGTATCCGCCGTGGAGACTGCGAACGAAACGAGCGTAGGCGGAACATCAATATTTTCAAATGTACCGGACATGGAGTCCTTGCCGCCGATTGACGCGCAGGAGAGTTCGAGCTGTGCGCGGAATGCACCGAGCAGTGCGGAGAACGGCTTGCCCCAGCGTCTCGGATTGTTCTGGGTGCGCTCGAAGTATTCCTGGAAGGTCAGCCAGCACTGATGCCACGAGCCGCCCGCTGCGATGACCTTCGCAACGGATTCAATGACGGCATAAATTGCGCCGTGATAGGGCGAGTGCTCGGAGATGACCGGATTGAAGCCCCAGCCCATGATCGAGCAGGTCGAGGTTTCGCCGGAGAGTACCGGAATCTTGGCAGCCATTGCCTGTGAAGGCGTCAGCTGATAGACGCCGCCGTAGGGCATCAGGACCGTGCCTGCGCCGATTGTCGAGTCAAATTTCTCGACCAGACCCTTCTGCGAGCAGACATTCAGGCTGCTCATGAGCTCGCGCCAGCCGTCCGGCGTATCCTCGAAGCGCTCGTCGCGCTGCGGTGTGCCGGTCGGTGCGGCTGCGATGATATTCGTATGCTTTTCTGCGCCGTTGGAGTTGAGGAATTCACGCGACAGATCGACAATCGTTCTGCCGTTCCAGTTCATGCGCAGGCGGTTTGTATCGGTTGCCTTTGCAACGACGGTTGCGAGCAGGTTTTCCTTTGCCGCTGCCGCCATGAATGCATCGACATCCTCCGGTGCGACGACGACAGCCATGCGCTCCTGCGATTCGGAGATCGCAAGCTCGGTGCCGTCGAGACCGTCATATTTCTTCGGGACCGCATTCAGGTCGATATCAAGACCGTCGGTCAGCTCGCCGATTGCGACAGATACGCCGCCCGCGCCGAAGTCATTGCAGCGCTTGATCAGCTTTGTGACAGCCGGATCGCGGAACAGTCTTTGCAGCTTGCGCTCCTCGGGCGGATTGCCCTTCTGGACCTCTGCGCCGCAGTGTGTCAGCGATTCGAGCGTATGGGACTTGGAGGAGCCGGTTGCACCGCCGCAGCCGTCTCTGCCGGTCTTGCCGCCGAGCAGGATGATGATATCGCCGGGAACGGGGCGCTCTCTGCGGATATTTTCAGCCGGTGCCGCGCCGACGACCGCGCCGATTTCCAGACGCTTTGCGACATAGCCCGGATGATAGACCTCGGAGACATGTCCCGTCGCCAGACCGATCTGGTTGCCGTAGGAGCTGTAGCCGTTTGCCGCGCCGACGGTGATCTTTCTCTGCGGCAGCTTGCCGGGAATCGTATCGGAGACCGGAATCAGCGGATTTGCCGCACCGGTCACGCGCATTGCCTGATAGACATAGCTTCTGCCGGAGAGCGGGTCGCGGATCGCGCCGCCGAGGCAGGTTGCCGCACCGCCGAACGGCTCGATCTCGGTCGGGTGGTTATGGGTCTCGTTCTTGAACATGAGAATCCAGTCTTCCTGACCCTTGTCGGTATTGACCTTGATCTTGACAGAGCAGGCATTGATCTCCTCGCTCTCGTCGAGCGCCGGAATCTTGCCGTCCGCCTTGAGCTTGCGCATTGCCATGGTTGCCATATCCATGAGCGTGATCGGCTTATTCTCTCTTCCGAGCTCTTTGCGGATGTTCAGATAATCCTCATAGGCATCCTTGATATATGGTGTCTCGATCTTGACCTTGTCGATTGTGGTGAGGAAGGTCGTATGTCGGCAGTGATCGCTCCAGTAGGTGTCGATCATGCGGATTTCGGTGATCGTCGGGTCACGGTGCTCGGTGTCGCGGAAATATTCCTGACAGAAGGTGATATCGTCAAAATCCATTGCGAGGGCATAGGTCTCGAGGAATTTCTCTCTGCCTGCCTCGTCCAGTTCGCAGAAGCCCTCGAGCGTTTCGACGGTTTCCGGCAGAGCATAGTTCATATCAAGCGAATCAACCGGATCGAGCGATGCCTCGCGGCTCTCGACAGGGTTGATGAGATATGCCTTGAGTCTGTCGAATTCCGCATCGGTCAGAACACCGGAAACGATGTAGATGCGTGCATTGCGGACACGGCAGCGCTCTTTTCCGTTGAGAATCTGAATGCACTGCTCGCAGGAATCCGCACGCTGATCGAACTGTCCCGGAAGATATTCGACCGCGAAGATGCGCTCCTGATTGGAGAGCAGCGGCAGCTTCTCATAGACATAATCGACAGCCGGCTCGGAGAACACGGTCGGGATCGCCTTCTGGAAGTCCTCGGCGTCGATGCGGTCGGCATCATAGCGGTTGAGGACGCGGATGCCCTGCACATCCAGACGCAGGGCGGTGCGCAGGTCGGAGAGAACGGATTGCGCCTCTACGGCATATTGCGGCTTTTTTTCGGTGTAAATACGATAAACAGCCATGAACAAATCATCCTCCATGATCATATAATATGGTGAGAGCTCGGAA
>CAMHUJ010000376.1 GCA_946188175.1 uncultured Ruminococcus sp. | reverse complement strand
AGGAACAGAAATACCGCGATGCTTCCGATGACGAATTCCGTCTCTATATAATTGATATGCTGAATGCGATGCTGCTGGACAACGGCGACTACATTGCATCGGATGAAGCACCCTACTACATTTCCCCCGACGACCGGGCGCTCATTCAGGAGCGCGTGTTCGGTACCTACCGCGGTCTCGGTCTGCTGGATACGCTGCTGATGAACGAGGAGATCACCGAGCTTATGGTCAACGGTCCCGATCACATCTTCGTCGAAAAGCGCGGCAGAGTCATTGAGCTTGAGGAGCGCATCTGCAACGACACCGACTGTACCGAGGAGGAACGCCGGACGCGCGGTGAGAAGCAGCTCCGCAAGATCATCCGCAGAATCGTTGATATCTGCGGCAGAGATATCAGTGACGCAAACCCGATCGTTGACGCTCGTCTGAAGGACGGCTCCCGTGTCAACATCGTCCTCTATCCGATCGCCCTCGGCGGCGACACGGTCACGATCCGTAAGTTCTCCAAGAAGCCGATGAGCGTAGAAAAGCTCATCGCCTACAAATCCATTACGCAGGAAATCGCTGACAAGCTGCAACTGCTTGTCAAAGCGAAATATAACATCTTCATCAGCGGCGGTACCGGCTCCGGAAAGACGACCTTCCTGAACGCGCTTTCCAACTACATTCCCCGCGATGAACGTGTCATCACGATTGAGGACTCCGCCGAGCTGCAAATCACCGGCGTAGATAACCTCGTCAGCCTCGAGACCAAGCAGGCAAACGCCGAAGGCAAGGGCGGCATTACGATCAAGGATCTGATCAAATCCTCGCTCCGAATGCGTCCGGAACGGATCGTTGTCGGTGAGGTCCGCGGCGAGGAAGCCCTCGACATGCTACAGGCAATGAACACAGGCCACGACGGTTCGCTTTCTACCGGCCATGCAAACTCCGCAAAGGATATGCTGACGCGACTTGAAACCATGGTCCTGCAAGGCGCCAGCGGCTTGCCGCTGGATGCGGTCCGAAGACAGATCGGATCCGCGCTGGACATCATCGTGCACCTTTCCCGTATGCGTGATCACTCCAGAAAGGTCGTTGAGATCTCTGAGGTGCTCGGCTACGACCACGGCGACATCATTATGAATCCGCTTTATGTCTTTGAAGAGGATGAAAACTCGACGCTGGAAAAGGTTTCGGGCGGTCTGAACCGCACGAAGAACCCGATGAAAAATACGGAAAAGCTGCGGCAGGCAGGTATTCTTGAGGATTTGTAAGAGGTAAGGAAATGGCGAAAAAGGAAAAAGAACCGAAGAAGAAAAAAAAGAAGGTTGTCGTAAATAAGGGCATCAGCGGTGCCGGAACGGATTACACCGTATATATCCTGTCACCGATGCAGAAGCTGTTTGCAATCGCAGTCGGCTTCGCAGTCGGTTTTGCGGCAGCATACATCTACTATGACAACATCCCGCTCGGCATCGTGGTCGGCGCAATCGCCGGCTGGAAGGCAATCGACATCTACCGGAACAAGCTCTTCACCCAGAGACAGCGTGAGCTGCGTTTGCAGTTCCGCGATCTGCTGGAATCGCTCAGTAACTCCTATACAGTCGGTATGACCGCGAGCCGCGCGTTCCATAACGCCTATTCCGATATGCAGACAGAGCACGGCAAGGATGCGGTTATCACGAAGGAGCTCCAGCTGATCTGCGCAATGCATGACGGTCAGGGCGTGGAGATCAAGGATATGGTCAACGACTTCGCAAACCGCAGCGGTCTGGATGATGTCCGGTCGTTCGCCAGTGTTTACGATGTTGCAACCGATCTCGGCGGCGATATCGCAAAGGTCATCCGCGAAACCCGTGACATGATCGGCGATAAGATCGAGATCGAGCTTGAGATTCAGACCATGGTTACCGGTCAGAAGAATCAGCTCTCCATTCTCGCAGTCATGCCGCTGGTTATCGCATTCCTGACAAGGAGCTTCACTGACGGCGCAAATCCGACGCTGACGCTGGTTGTCAAAACGATCGCGCTCGGCATGTTCGTCTTTGCATACTGGCTCGGAGCCAAAATCGTCGATGTCAAGGTTTGAGAAAGGAGCAGACTGAATCATGTATACACTGATGTTATGCAGCACAATCCTTGCAACGCTGCTGATTGCGGTCTGGCTGTTCCTGTTTCTCCGATACAGCCAAAAGTACAGCAAGATCATTGATTCGATTGACGGCAAAGTCTTCACAATGAAGGATATTTATTTCATCGGTCTCGGTGTGATTGACATTTACGAGCATTCCACGCGCAAAAAGATCACGACTTCCGATAAAGCCATTACGCAGAGCAAGAAACTGGCAGAGGTCTTTGGCAGAGACAACGGCGAGCTTTACTATTATATTACAGTTGCCGCAAAGATTTCGCTGATCCTGACCTTCCTGCCGATCGGTCTTATGGTCGGCTGTATGCTGAAATCAGCGCTTGGCTTTTTCGCCGGTCTTCTGCTTGCGATTGTATTTCCTTACGGCGTGCAGTCCGGTATCAATTCCGCGATTGCCAACAAGAAGGATGCGATCCTGGCAGAGTTCCCGAAAATGGTTTCCAAGCTGACGCTGCTGGTCAATGCCGGCATGCTGCTGCGAAGAGCATGGGATGAGGTTGCAGAATCCAATGAGGATGATGCACTTTATGCTGAGATGCGGACAGCTTCGCAGGATATCCTCGAGGGTATGACGATTGAAGCTGCCATGGATGAATTTGCGACACGCTGCGGTCTGAAAGAGATCCGGAAATTTTCCTCGATCTATGTGCAGGCTGTCAAGCGAGGCGCGGGTGAGTCCATTGATTCCATGAAGATCATGGCAGATGAAGCCTGGGAGCAGAAAAAGCAGCTCTCCAAGCAAAAGGGTGAGCTTGCGGCACAGAAGCTCCTGGTACCGAATATGATCATGTTCCTCGGTATCATGCTTGATGTCGTGGGTCCGATGGTCGCCGCAATGCTGGGAAAATTTAATGCATAATTTAGAAAAACGACATAATAAAGAACTGAGAGACAGTGTGAACTACATGTCTCCGGGAAGCTTCTGGGTGAAAGTAATTATACTGCTTTCGATTATAATCGGTGTCATGGCTTCCGAATATCTGACACGCGGAAAAATGTCACCTTATGAGGACGGCGGATGGATCACCTATCTGGTTCACTGCATTGTCCGCACAATCCAAAGGTATATTTCTGAAATCGTTATGACGATGAAAGAAGCGCTGAAATCTTTTCAGTTTTAAGAATGCCGGCGGAAGCGGAATAAAAGCATGCATTGTTCTGCTTCTGTTTG
>CAMHUJ010000375.1 GCA_946188175.1 uncultured Ruminococcus sp. | reverse complement strand
AAGCGAAGCTCTCATCTTTGTATGCCTTTCCCAATGCATATGTTCCGAAGCTCAATGAGTATTTCTTCGGTACGGAAGATCATAACGGCATGTTTTTCGCATGTCAGCAGTCTTCCAAGGTCAGTGTCAGCGGCAGGGATTACACCTGTGAGCTGTGGCTCATGGAGGATAACAGCGGTTCACAGACGGTCTATACGACAATTTACCGCTATTATGACGGCTCGCGTCTTGCCGGTGTCCGTATCCTGTTTGATTTTGATACGATTATGGAAGTTTACGATGTGAAGAATTACGTCATCGGATAAAAAACAGCCGGAGCCAAGCTGCTCCGGCTGTTACTATTTATATTGTATGGAAGAAGGGCTTGGTGCCTGCTTCGGAATCGAGGATATTCAGTTCCGGCGCTGATTTCTCAAGTATCCTGCGGAATGCTTCCACGATAATGACCTCCGTTTCAAAGTGTCCGCAGTCAAACAGCGTGAAATTGCAGTTCTGTGCTTCCGCCCAGATACTGTGCTTGCAGTCTCCGGTGATCAGTGCATCGGCTCCGGCACGGATCGCGTCCGAAATCAGATCGCCGCCGCTGCCCGTACACCATGCAATGCGGCGGATTGCTTCTGCATTGTTTCCCGGCATATAACGCAGCGAACTGCCGCCGAGCGCTTCTTTCAGGTTTTCTGCCAGTGTCCCGGCATCGAGCGGTTTCGTGAGACCGGCACAGCCTCCGAGGACACGTTCGCTGTCAAGTACAGCAAGCGGATCGGTTTT
The DNA here is from genome assembly GCA_946188175.1 of uncultured Ruminococcus sp. Classification (GTDB taxonomy): domain Bacteria; phylum Bacillota; class Clostridia; order Oscillospirales; family Ruminococcaceae; genus Firm-04. The sequence continues at coordinate 2,537 of CAMHUJ010000375.1, read as the reverse complement.
CTCCTGCATCGGAAGATATTTGCGCAGCAGCTGACCGAATGCGTCATTCAGTCCGCCCCGCGCAATATCAAAGCAGGTATGGGAGCAGATTGCGCCGATGTTGTGCCGCACAAGATGCCAGACCGGATGTGCCGGTGTGATACTGCGCAGCGGCGTCCAGATTACGGGATGATGTGCAAGGATCAGTTCAGCACCTTTTTGTATGGCTTCTTCAATAACCGGCATCGTGATATCCAGTGTCAGCAGTACCGTTCTGACCTCCTGCTCCGGATTGCCTGTGAGCAAACCGGAGTTATCATAGGATTCCTGAAGCGAAAACGGTGCATATGCATCGAGAATCCGGTAAATATCCTGAATTGTCATATCTTACCTCCGGTTCGGGCTGAGCCACTGATTGATCTCGTCCAGCAGGCTGCGGACAGCTTCTGCTTCGGTATGATTCCCGGCTTCGAGCAGTCCCGAAGCCTTTGTATGCAGCCGTTCCTGTACGCCCGCCAGATAGATTTTCGTCAGAGGATCGGAGCGCCGCAGCTTTCCGCAGTATCGCTGCACTTCGGTTATTTCCAGCGGCTGTCCGGTGTATTCCGCCTGCATTACGGTATAGACATGCGTATCCTTGACAGCAGTTTCGCGGACAAGTTCAAAGCCGTTTTCTGCGAGCCATGTGCGCAGTATTTCCGCTTTTGTCATCGGCTGCAAGATCAGATTGACATTCTTTTTGACGAACGCGGCTTTCGGTGCTGCAAGAATATCGCGGATCGTTTCACCGCCCATTCCGGCGATCACGACATCTGTGATTCCCTTGGGATTCACTTTCTCGAAGCCGTCCGAGAGCACCAGCCTGATCTGCTGCTCAACATGAAATCGTTTCAGCGTTCCTTTTGCACTTTCCAGCGGTCCCTGCTTGACATCCGTTGCAATGACCTGTTTTGCCCTGCCGCTCTGAATCAGATAAGCAGGAAGATAGGCATGATCTGTACCGATGTCGCAAACAATGTCACCTTTCAGCATGGATGCACAGCAGAGCAGTCTGGGTGAAATAGGAATCATGAGATCCGCCTCCTTTTCGTTTCTTTTCTATAATTATATCATAAACAGTTGCATTTTGCAACCGATTTTGCTATAATAAAAAGAGATATAAGGCTATCAGAGACAGAATAGCCGAAAAACGGAGGTTATCATGAATCAAAAGCTACAAACAGCTGTTTTCAGCCCCGCACAGGCAAAACAGCTCGGGCGTACCGTATTTCATGCCGATACGGGTACGCTCTGGTGCAGTCTGTCCGCGACAGGAATCGAATTCAGATTCCGCGGAAAGACCTGCATCCTGACGCTGACGGCAGTTTCAGCATATGCTGAAGGCGATGCGAAGGCGGCGCGTTATGCGGTGTACTGCAATGATACGCTTGTGACCGCTGCGCAGCTGACCGAACCGGAGCAGACGGTCACGCTGCATAATCCGGATGATGAAGAAAAGCCTGTGCCGGTACGGCTTGTAAAGCTGTCAGAATCTATACAGTCTGCAATCGGTGTGAAGGAAATCCGGATTCTTTCATCCGATGCCGTATCGCAGAAATATCAGAACAGTATTTTTGAATCCGGCGAAAAAAAGCCGCATCTGATCGAGTTCATCGGGGATTCAATTACCTGCGGCTACGGCATTGACGGTCAGTTTCCGGCGGACCCGTTCAAAACCGCCAATGAAAACGCAGCGAAATCCTATGCTTATCTGACCGCCCGAAAGCTGGGGGCAGATTACAGCATGGTCTGCTACAGCGGGCACGGCATCATTTCCGGCTATACCGAAAACGGTGAGGCAATGACACATGAGCTTGTACCGCCGTACTACGGACTGACCGGCTGCAGCACCGCTGTACTTGAGGATAACCGCCGGATTCAGGATGATTCATGGGATTTTAGGGTACAGCCTGATCTGATCGTGCTCAATCTCGGAACGAATGATGCTTCCTATACCGGTGAAGATGCAGAAAGACAGGATCGTTTTATGCGTGCCTACGTTCAGTTTCTGAAAACTGTCCGCGAGAAAAATCCTTCAGCACCGGTTCTCTGTACACTCGGTATTATGGATCAGAGACTCTGCGGCGCTGTTGCGCAGGCAGTTGAGAATTATATCGCGGAAACCGGTGATCATAAGATCAGAAACATGCGCTTTGATATTCAGTCGGAGGCTGACGGGTATGCCGTTGACTGGCATCCGTCGGCGATCACGCATGAGAAAGCGGCGGAACGCCTTAGCCGTGAAATACAGGAATGGCTCGGCTGGTAAGAAACCGGAGGAACATATGAGAAATATATTTATGACGGCTTCGGATGCAAAGCGTCAGGTTGCATCCGGCGTCTTTGATCACAGACTGACTCAGTATTACGGTGTCAGCGGCGAGGCACTGGAGCCCTATCGGCAGCGGATCATCAATGCGATTGACGGATTTGCAGGTATTTACGGCATAAAACCGCTGAGAGTGTTCTCCGTCTCCGGCAGAACAGAGCTCGGCGGCAATCATACCGATCACCAGAAC
>CAMHUJ010000374.1 GCA_946188175.1 uncultured Ruminococcus sp. | reverse complement strand
CGAACTGCGGCAGCGTTCAGGCTGCCGGATTCTCTATGCACAGAAGGCTTTTTCATCCTTCCCGTTTTACTCTATGATTTCGCGTTATCTGGACGGTGTCGCGTCCTGTTCTGCATATGAAGCACAGCTTTCCCATATGTTTTTCCACGGCGAAAACCATGTCTATCAGACCGCCTATCTGCCGGAAGAGGTTGACCAGCTCATTGAAATCTGCGACCATATGATTTTCAATTCTCCTTCGCAGCTTGCAAAATACGGCGTCTTTGCTCGGACGCACAATGTCTCTGTCGGACTGCGCGTCAATCCGGAATACCTCTCGCAGCAGATCGACGAATTCGACCCGTGTGCGCGGTTTTCCCGTCTCGGCACAACGCTTGCGGAGTTTCCGATGCCGCAGCGCAGAAATATCAGCGGTCTGCATGTGCATGCGCTCTTTGAACAGAATTCCGATGCCCTTGTTCGTCTGACCGACGCTGTCATTGAGAAATTCGGTGCGCTGCTGCCGGAAATGGAGTGGATCAATCTCGGCGGCGGACATCATCTGACACGCGAAGGCTATCAAATGGACAAATTTGAAGAAACCGTTGCAATGCTTCAGCGCAAATACGGCTTAAAGGTCTATATCGAGCCCGGTGAAGCGATTGTCTGGGAGGCTGGCTGTTTCGTAACTTCGGTTGTGGATATTGTGCAGAATGAGATGCCGATTGCGATTCTGGATTCCTCTGCGGTCTGCCATGCGCCGGACATTACTGAGCTTCGTTACCGTCCGCCGCTGATCGGTGCGGACAAGCCCTCTGTACTGCCGTATACATACCGCCTCGGCGGCAGAAGCTGTCTGCCGGAGGATGTTTTCGGCGATTATTCCTTTGATCATCCGCTGGAAATCGGCGAACGTCTTGTTTTCAAGGATATGGCAATCAATACGCTGACCAAAGCGAAAATGTATACCGGTATGCCGATGCCTGCGGTCGCAGTCCGCGAAACAGACGGAAACTGCAAGCTGCTGCGCAATTTCGGCTTCAGTGATTTCAAAAACCGTTTTTGATCTGCACAAAAACAGACGCCCCTTCATATTCTGTTAGCAATCAGGATATGAAGGGGTGATTGTTTGTATGACACAGAGCCGCTTTCCGCTCTTCCGTCCGGTACACGGGCAGTCGTTGCCGAAATACAGGCAGATAAAGCGGAACGGCGGCGTCTTGCAGAACTCGGCATCATAAAAAATGCTGAACTCAAAGTGAAAATGCGCGGCAGCGGCGGTTCTCCGATCGCATTTGAAATTCACGGTATCACACTTGCATTGCGTGCTGCGGACTGTGAACGGATTCTCGTCCGACCGCTGACTCATGAAAAGACATATCTCCTTGCGGGAAATCCGAATGTCGGGAAAAGCACGGTATTCAACGCGCTGACCGGTCTGCATCAGCACACAGGCAACTGGTGCGGCAAGACGGTTTCCGGCGCGGAAGGCTGGTTTCAGCACCGCGGCGAACGCATCCGGCTGATTGATACACCCGGTACGTATTCAGTTGATGCGGAAACTGCTGAAGAAGCCGTAACTGCGGAAATGCTGCGTGAGATTCCGCATGATCTGGTGATCTGCGTATGCGACGCGACCTGTCCGGTACGCGGAGTCGCGCTTGCGATAGAGCTGCTTGCCGCAGGTGAACGGGTTGTTCTCTGCATGAATCTCATAGATGAGGCGAAGAAAAAGCGAATTGTTTCCGATCTTGCTGCAATATCTGACCGGTTAAAGATTCCGGTTATCGGCATCACAGCGAAGAAAAAGCGCACGCTGACTCCCCTGCTTGACGCATCAGCGGATACAATCCGGTGTAATTCGCAGTTTCATGATATATCACATGCAGAAGCGCTTGAAATCGCTTCCGGCATCTGCAAAGAGACTGTCTCTATGCCGGAGAATCCGAATCGGCGCGATGAGCGGATTGACCGGATTCTGACTGGCACCGTATGCAGATATCCGGTGATGATCGTCCTGCTGCTGCTGGTATTCTGGCTGACCATGGTCGGGGCGAATTATCCTTCGGCGATGCTTTCGAGACTGTTTTCCCAGATTTGCATGATACTGCATCATGCAGCAGAAACTGTACATTGTCCGCAGTGGCTGTCCGGCGCACTGATTGACGGTATGCTCCGCGGCACAGGCTGGGTCATTTCAGTGATGCTGCCGCCGATGACAATTTTCTTTCCGCTGTTTACCCTCCTGGAGGATATCGGCATACTGCCGCGGATTGCATTCAATCTCGACAGCAGATGTGCAAAATGCAAAGCATGCGGCAAGCAGGCGCTGACAATGACCATGGGCTTCGGATGCAATGCGGTCGGTGTAACAGAATGCAGAATTATCGAGAGCAGACGCGAAAGGCTGATTGCGATTCTGACAAATGCACTGGTCCCATGCAACGGCAGATTTCCGGCACTGCTTGCGATTGTGACTGTATTCTTTGCGGGTGACGATATGCTTTCGTCATTTCGCTCCGCATGCATCATGACCGGCTTGATTCTGCTCAGCGTCCTCATGACATTTACAGCATCGGCGCTGCTTGGCAGAACAATTCTGCGCGGACAGCCGTCTTCGTTCATCCTCGAGCTGCCGCCATACCGTAAGCCGCAGATCGGTGCACTGATTGTCCGTTCCGTACTGGACAGAACCGTCTTCGTACTCGGCCGTGCTGTCATAACCGCAGCACCGGTCAGTCTGCTGATCTGGATTCTGGCGAACGTCAGCATTTCCGGTCAGACGATGATCCAGCGCTTCGCAGATCTGTTGCAGCCATTCGGCGCAATGATCGGAATGGACGGTGTCATGCTGCTGGCGTTTCTCCTCGGACTTCCGGCAAATGAGATCGTACTGCCGGTCGCACTGACAGCCTATCTCGGGCAGACTGCACTGACGGATTATGATTCGTTCAGTTCGCTCCACACAATGCTGACATCACACGGCTGGACGCAGCTGACTGCCGCATGTTTTCTGATCTTTACGCTGTTCCATTCCCCCTGCGCGACCACATTGCTGACTGTCTATCATGAAACCGGCAGCAAACGCTGGACATTTGCCGCATTTCTGCTGCCGACGCTGATCGGGATTCTGCTTTGTACAGCGATTGCAGGAATTGCATATTTACTGTAAAAAATGAAGCCGCATACCGTTAAAGTATGCGGCTTTCTTATCAGGAATGAACCTCGATACGGCAGGAATCCGAATCAAAAGCAGATATATAATACTGATTATCAGCAGATTCAGAATCATAAGCAGTAACAAAAACAACAGAAAATTCATGTACACCGTCC
>CAMHUJ010000373.1 GCA_946188175.1 uncultured Ruminococcus sp. | reverse complement strand
AGTCCCGCCTGTACTGCTCAGCGGACATCACAAAAACATTGCACAGTGGCGTTCGGAACAAAGTCAGGAGATCACCCGGAAACGCCGCCCTGACCTTTGGGCAAAATGGTCAAAGGAATAAAAACATGTTGCAGACTTGTGACTTTCAACAAATTGTTTTGTTGAAAACTACCCACTGTAACAACAGTTTTCAACAATTTATTTTCGTGAAAAATGTCCAAACGGGGCGGCATTCTATTCCCCCGAATGTAGCATAGGGGAGAAATTTAGCGGGATACATGGGTTTTGTGTAGAAAAGAGATTGACGAAACTGCAAAAAAACAGTATAATGATAGCGTGGTTCCGTAAATGACAAAAGCGTTCGGGATTTGAAACAATCTTATTGTGCTATACATGCTGTATAATTAGAAAAGCGAACAGATAGGAAGTACGGCTGGTCAGGCAGACACGTACAGACAGCTGAAAGCGCAACGGTCAATCCGCTTTTTGTTTTGCGAATTTTTTTCTGTGTGTGACGGAGCGATTACGGGGCACATTTCCGATTGTCCGCAAATTGGTTTTATGAATTCTTAAAGGAGAGAAAGTTTATGTGTATTAAAGATGTCATGGTTCAGAATCAGGTTGGTCTCCATGCACGCCCGGCTACATTCTTTATCCAGAAGGCAAATGAGTTCCGCTCTGCAATCTGGATCGAGAAGGAAGAGCGCCGCGTGAATGCCAAGTCTCTGCTGGGCATCCTTTCGCTGGGTATTGTCGGCGGTACTGCAATCCGCATCATTGCTGACGGCACCGACGAGGAGCAGGCAGTCGCATCTCTTGTTGAACTGGTTGACAGCGGTTTCAGCGACGAGAGCCGCTGATTCATCGTAAACTGAAATAAAGGCAGTCCTTTCGCGGAGGAACTGCATCATGGCAGCGTTCCTGACTGAGCTGCATGGAATGAGAATGACAGAGAAAGGGGCGTTTCATACCGAAGCGCCCCCTTTTTTATTTTTTGAAATCCGACCGCGGTGACGCTTCCCCGAAAAGGATGCATCTGCGCGGTATTACGCAGCGGAGGCTGCCAGTGCGGCAGTCTGCGCATACATGTTTTCGGCAAAGATGCCGTAGCCTCTGGTCGGGTCGCGGACAAAGACATGCGTTACGGCGCCGACCAGTCTGCCGTTCTGCACAATCGGGCTGCCGCTCATGCCCTGCACAATGCCGCCTGCATTATGCAGCAGCGCCGGATCGGTGACACGGATGACCAGATTCCGGAGTGCGGAATCGTCGTCGCGTATCTCCTCGATCTCGATGCTGTAGGGCTGCGGTGCAGTACCGTCGATTGTGGTATACATCACGGCTTCGCCGCGTGAAATATCCTGCCGGAAGCCGAGCGGCACCGAAAGCTGCTTGCGCGGCAGGCGGACAAGCGTCCCGAAGATGCCGCAGGGCGTATTTGCCGAGAGCGTGCCGATCTGCTCGCCGATATCGAATCTGCCGAGCAGCTCACCGGGTTTTCCTGCGCTGCCGGAGACAATATCACGCACGGAAACCGCAATGACCTCTCCGGAGGCGAGCGGGATCTGCGCACCGGTATCCGCATCGCAGACCGCGTGTCCGAGCCCTGCAAACGTGATCTGACCGCTTGCAGCGCGCGTATAATAGGTCACGGTGCCGATGCCTGCGGTGCTGTCGCGCACCCACATGCCCGTCTGCCAGCGCTGTGCGTCCGGCACATAGGCGGGCTGTACGGAGACTGTCCGGAGCATCTCGCCGCGCCGCACGGCAACCGCAACCGCTTCGCCGTGCGAATCGGCAACTGCCTGCTGAATATCGGCATTGCTGCTGATGCGTCTGCCGTTGACCGCTTCGATGATATCGCCCGTCCGGATACCGGCATCTGCCGCAGGGCAGCGGCTGCCGTCGGGCGCCGGTACCTCGCTCAGCGAGATCACCATGACGCCCGCCATGAGCATCCGGATGCCGAAGGGCTCGCCGCCGATCAGGACATCCGCCGGACCGAGCGTCGTCAGCGAGACCGTCTTGACAGGGAACATCCCGAAGAGCCGCAGCTCCGCTTCCTGCGCCTGCGGAACCGTCGGCGTCCGGCGCGAAAACGTCACCGGCAGCGCTGTTGCGACCGAAAGCGGACGTTCCGCGTCCGTATAAAAATGATCCGGCAGACTGTGCGCATAAAACTGCACCGCTCCGCAGAGACTCATCAGGAGTGCGGCAGCGCCTGCGGTGATCCGCCGCAGCCGGAAACATCTGAAACCAAAAATCATTTGCGTCCTTCCTCTCTGCGGAATCCGAAATGTTGCTCGTTCGTTCCGCACAGATTCAGTATACGCAGATTACAGACCGGCAAACCTCAAAAATGCAGTCAGTTTTTTTTCCGGAAGATGCATCGGCATCATACGGAAACGGAGGAAGTCTATGGAAAAATACAAAGTGACAACGGTCGGCGCGCTGCTGACGGCGCTGTGTGCCGATTTGCAGGTGTCGCAGCCCGATGATGCATGGTGCATGTATACAGCCGGAACAGACCTCTTTGCGCCGGATACGCCCTGCTATGCATCGGATTATCCGGATTTCGGGGATGCAGGCTTTGTGCATCTGCCGCAGGATGCGGTGCGGCAGGGGATGTCTGCCTATCTGACCGATGCGCTGCTCTGTGAGGTGACGGAGGAGGTGCTGACGCACAGCAACCGTGCGGATGCGGAAACACTCGTCCGGACGCTCAATTATTATCTCGAACATGACTGCTTTCCGCCGCAGGAGGGCAAAACGCTGCATCAGCTCGATGAGATTCTGCGCAGGCATGAATGGGAGCGCGGATTTCAGGTGCCGCGCGGCATTCTGGCGGAGCCTGCCTGCGATCTCTCGCTTGCGCTGGAAATGTTCTACTGCGCAGGCGGCTACGATTATCTGGAGGAGAACCGCAAGGTGCTCGGCACAGAGGCGTTGGTCTTCCTCAGCACGCTCTACAGCCATATCGCAGCCGGAAAATATAAGCGCTCGATGCGGCATTATGCCGTGCCGCTGACAAAAATCCAGCGCTATAAGCTGGAGCGCAGACAGGTTCCGGCGGTATTCCTGACGGATTTATAACGGGGAGACAGACGATTGCGCCCGATTCCGGCGGAGGATGCGGGAATCATGCCGATGCGCTCGACAGCCGCAGACGGTTTTCGGCAGAATGCCGCAGAATCCGGCAGAGTACGCGGCTGCGAATCAATAAAATCAACGCAAATACGTATCAATTATACAAATTGTCAATACCTTGAATTTTCGACAGGATCGGCTTCTGTTCGTGATTCTTCGCTCTTGCATTTTGT
>CAMHUJ010000372.1 GCA_946188175.1 uncultured Ruminococcus sp. | reverse complement strand
AAAATGCACACGTTCCAATCTCCTCCACGCTGTTCGGAATTTTCATTGTTTTCAGCTTATAGCAATCCTCAAATGCCTGTGAATCGATTTTTTTCAAACCGGCAGGCATGACAACCTCCTCCAGTGAAGTGCACTGTCTGAATGTGCGGCTTTTGATCTCCTCTAAAAATGCCGGTAAAACGACTTTCTTCAGATTAAAGGAATATTCAAACGCCTGAACGCCGATCTCAGTTACAGACGACGGAAGATATACGGATTCGATATTCGGACTGTCACTGAACTCCCCGCTGCTGATTCTTTCCACACCGTCAGGAACAACAATATTTCTGTATTGCGTACATCCTCTGAAAGTACCGCCTGCCATAACACGCAGGTTATACGGGAATTTCACAAATTCAAGATTGGTGCATCCGCTGAACACACCGTAAAACGTTTTGTCTTCAGTCTTGTCTGCGATCTCGAAATTCAGGATTGCTGCCTTCAGTTTGGTACATCCGGAAAAAGTATAGTTCAGGCTCGGAATGACATGACCGAATGTCAATGAGACGCTTTCAAGCGCCGTATTAGAAAAAGCATATGCTCCGATTTTTTCCACGGAAGAAGGAATGCTGATTTTTGCAAGCTTTTTACAGTCCTTGAATGCATCTTCACCGATCTCCGTTAATCCGGGCGGCAGACTGATGCTTTCCAGGTTTTCGCAGCCTTTGAATGCGCCTTTTCCGATTGCGGTAACAGAAGAAGGAATCACAATATTCCGCAGATTCTGACATTCTTCAAATGCCGATTCCGGGATAGATGTAATGACGGAAGGCAGAGAAACAGTTTCCAGATTCGTACAATTGGAAAATGCGTTCGCCGGAAGAGCAGTAATAGACGACGGAATCGAAATGCTGATCAGGTTTTTTTGGCCAACAAACGCTTTGTACCCGAACGCTTCCACCGGTATGTCGTTATACATACTCGGGATCACAACATGGGTACTCTCAGCTGATCCGCAGACATTATATTTTTCCGCTCCGTCCATGCCGGTATATTTGGTGAAGCGAAGTGTGCTGACGCCGTTATCCTCGGGCTCATCCAGTTTATCCGGAATTGACGGTTTGTCCGGGTTATCCGGACTCGCCGATGCAGCGAGAAGCCCCGGGCATTTGCCCTTTCCGAAACCGTATCTATCTGAGAGATACATATTAAACAATACCCATTTGAAAGAGATCTCCGCTTCAGGTGTCCACCTGTCCGTATCGCCGTCTAATGTCTTTTGCTTATGGAAAAACAGATTCAGGTCGAATTTGATTGCAATCGTTGCCTCTATCATGACATCGCCGTGAAGGCAAAGCCAGCAGCTATCATGAAATTCCGCATCTTCTCCTTCTACACCGATACCGACACGCACATCAATGCCGATATCAAAATATTTACCGACCTGAGCGCCCAGCTCAACACCGATTCCTGCACGGATTTTTCCGCTCACGGAAATAGAAGGCACGTCACCGTCTGACTTCAGCCCCGCATCCTTTGAATAGCGGAAAGAAAGCTGCGGATTGAACATCACGCTGCCCTCGACTTCAACAAACAGATACATGCCGCATTTCAAATCAAAGAGCTTTGTTGACACTAGCGGATTATCAGCCGAAATGATCGGTATTGTAATCTCAGCATGTCCTTCAATTCCCGCTTCTATATCTGCATGAATATCAAGTGTCTGATCGAGAAACGCAAATGACTTGGATTCCAGCAAAGCATAGTCATAAGAAAACTCTACCTTGCCCTGCGCAACATACGACGTTTCATATGATTGTTTTGACTTCTCTGTCGGTTTCGCAGGTTTCTCCTGCGTAGTCTGCTTCCGAAGCGAATCCCAGAAACGCTGGACAGTCTTTGGCGTTCCGTGCGAGACCTTGAATGTAAAAGCTGTGGAAGTCGGAGTCAGCCGTTTAAGCCAGTGCATTTCAAATTCATCGGTCGTTTTTTCCGAATCTGATGTCTCATCATTTGCTGCCAGCGTCCACGGCGCACCCTGAGCAGGTGCCTGCCCCGTCATGTCCGGTGCAGCCTGACTTTCGATCACTTCACCGGCGCCGGCACTGCCCTGAATCTTCACATACGCAAATACATCCGCAAGTGAGAGCGACGGATCAGTCGTAACCGTCGTCTTTGTGCCGGACTTTTTTGCACTCGTAATCCGGAATGCGACCGGCTTGAATTCTTCGTCTGTATTTTCAATGCAGACGATCGTGCCCGCTTCTGTCGGACCGCTGTAATTATCGATCGTATATGAATCCGGAATGTCATCTTCCTGTATGACATTCGATTGGCCGTCACAGGTCACAATCTGCACAGCCTTATCATAAACCATGAAGTTTGTCGATTCATCTTCATCCAGATTCAGAACCGTATATCCTTCATAGTCATAAATATCCGAAGCTTTCAGTTCTTCAATTTCTGTTGTATATGACGGGTCAACATATTCCTGCGACAGCAATGTCTGATCTGCATCGACCAGATACGCACGCAGCAGATAATGTTCCGGAAGCGATTCCAGCGAGCTGAATTCCACAATGGCATCAGTTTCTTCCGCCTTGACGGATGCCTGTCCCGCAGCGAGCATATCCGTGCCGTCATCGGAGTAAACGCCGACAATCAGGAGCGCATCACAGTCTGTCTTAAAGTTTACAGACGCACGATTGCCTTCAGCGGTTAAGCCGAGAACAGCACAGTTCTCGTTAAACTGTATCTGTGCATTGATATCTTTGGCAATCAGTTCACCGACCGGATTATCAGCTTCTACCTCAGCAGTCGGCACGACCTGCGGAACGGTACTGCTTTCTTCTGCTTCAACACGCACAGGCATCGTCTGCATGAATACAGAAGCCGTTAGCACAGAAGCTGTCAGGAAAGATATCAGTCTTGGTTTCATCATGTTCATACTTCCTTTCAGAATTTTATACTACTCCCCTATTTAATTATATCATAAACGGAAATGTTTGTCAAGATTATTCACAGTACGGGAACAAATTGAATGCTAGTCTCAAGAATGCTTTCTGTGCATACGTCTTGATTTTTCCGCAGGAAATATAATGTAATGCTGAAGCGAAAATCAGCGATCGGATAACAGCTATAAAAGAACCGCCAATCCGGCTTTTCATGAGCTCTTTTCCGCGCTCTCTGTGATACATCGAGATCGGGATGAAGTTACCGCGCATAAAAATCCGTACTTCACCTGATGAGCTGTTCTCGCTGCCTGCCGGAACAGTCAGCCTTCCGTTTCATACTTGAAAATCAAACAGACTCACCTTCGAGGTTAATGTCATTAAGCTAAGAGC
>CAMHUJ010000371.1 GCA_946188175.1 uncultured Ruminococcus sp. | reverse complement strand
GCGTCGATGAAGTTCATCTGCGGAGAACCGAGGAAGCCTGCAACGAACTTGTTGCACGGAGTCTCATAGAGGTTCTGCGGAGAATCAATCTGCTGCACGAAGCCGCCCTTCATAACGACGATACGGTCGCCCATGGTCATAGCCTCGGTCTGGTCGTGGGTAACATAGATGAAGGTGGTGCCGAGACGCTTGTGAAGCAGGGAGATCTCGGTTCTCATCTGCGCACGGAGCTTCGCGTCGAGGTTCGACAGCGGCTCGTCAAGCAGGAAGACCTGCGGGTTACGGACGATTGCACGGCCGAGCGCCACTCTCTGACGCTGACCGCCGGACATTGCCTTCGGCTTACGGTTGAGCAGCGGGGTCAGATCGAGGATTCTTGCAGCCTCTTCGACCTTGCGGTTGATCTCATCCTTCGGCACCTTGCGGAGCTTCAGACCGAATGCCATGTTATCAAAAACCGTCATATGCGGATACAGAGCGTAGTTCTGGAACACCATTGCGATATCGCGGTCCTTCGGAGCGATGTCGTTTACGAGGCGGTCGCCGATGTAGAGCTCACCCTCGGAGATTTCCTCCAGACCTGCGATCATACGCAGGGTGGTGGACTTACCGCAGCCGGACGGACCGACCAGAACGATAAACTCCTTATCACGGATCTCAAGGTTAACGTCGGAAACGGCGACAACACCGCCGGGATACTTCTTATAGATACCCCGCAAAGACAAACTTGCCATTCTCATGTCCTCCTGTAATCTAATCAATAATTTTATCCATGCAGAGCCGGCAGCCGGAAGGAGAATCCGGATGTCTCATCCTGCAAGTATGCGCCTGACCGCATACATAATGAAACATAGGTTAGCAGTTCAAATGAAATCTGTGAGGGCAGATTTTGCCCTTTCAACCGCTGATACAATCATACCAGATTTTTCGCAAATAATCAAGATGATTATTGACCAAACTTATTTACTATCCTTTATCCAATATGACGAATAATATTCCGCGCAAAACGCGCAAACTTCCGAAATATCCGAATTTCTCAACGCAGAATATACATCTTTGTTGAAAATGTGAAGATAGCTTCCGGACGCCAAATCAGGCGGCAGACGGAGTTCTCCGATGCCCACTCTGAGCAGATTTTCAACATGATTGCCCGCTGCGGCAAACATCCGCTTGACCTGATGATATTTTCCCTCATGCAGCTCGAGCAGCGCAAGATATTCTGATACCGCACGGCATTCCGCAGGCTGACACAGCTCCTCGCCGTCACCCTCGCGCAGCACCATACCGCGCCGGAACAGCTCTGTATATTCCGTGCGGAACGGCTCCGCAAGCCGCACAAGATAATACTTTGCGACATGATGCTTCGGCGAAAGCATCTGATGCGAAAGCGCGCCGTCATCGGTGATGAGCAGCAGTCCTTCCGTGTCGATATCGAGCCTGCCGCTCGGAAACAGATTCGGTAATCTGTCCTCGGGTCTGAGCAGGTCAAGCACGGTTTTCTGCTTCGGATCGCGCGACGCCGTAATGACGCCCGCCGGTTTATGCAGCAGATAATAATGATGCGCAGCATAGGCGATCTGCTCGCCGCGGAGCGTGACAACCGCCTGCTCCGGCTCAATCTGCGTATCGGGCTTCCGGATCACCGCGCCATCGACCGTCACCGCACCGCTGCGGATCAGCGCCGTCAGTTCCTTTCGGGAAAACGAGGTTTGTCCGGATAAAAAGCGGTCAAGACGCATAGATTGTGATTCCTTCCCGCAAATGATCGGGGGTTCGTTTCCCCCGCCTGTCATAGCCGCACCGAATGCTGCATATTATGCAGCGAGGGGGGCTCGATATGGTAATCAAGGTAAAGCAGCTTCTGCTGCGGCTCGGGGTCGTGCTCGCATTTCTGATTCTCTTTGCAGGACTGTTCATCCTGCTCCGGAGACCGGAAGCGCCGCAGACCGAAACACTGCCGGATTCGGCAGAAGGGCGCGCTGCGTGGCTGAATCTGCGCGGCTGGCAGGTCGGTGAGCCGGAAATCTCCGAAGCGGTGATGCCCGAAGAATGGCTGACGCCGAACGGTCAGAGCTGGCTGAAATTGCAGCACGCACAAGGCATCTCACCGGAGCAGTATGCCGGCGCACAGATCACGCGCTGCCGGTATCCGCTCAAAAACGGTGTGAGCCATGAAATGTATGCAGAGCTTCTGCTCTGTGAAAATGCGCTTGCAGGCGCAGTTGTTTACGATGCAGAAACGCAGCTTATGCGTCCGGTCCGTTAGGATGCTCGTCGGATTTCTCCTGCATTTCGCTGATCACACGGATAAAATCCGCCACATCGGAGAATGCCATATAAACGGACGCAAAGCGAACATAGGCGACGGTGTCGATCTTTCTCAGACGCTCCATAACCATTTCGCCGATGCGGTCAGGGGAGACAGTCGAAACCATTTCGCCGCTGAGCTCCGCCTCGATCTCATCGACCAGACCGCTGACCTGCTCCATTTTGACAGGGCGCTTCTTGATCGAATTGACGATGCCGCCGATCAGCTTGTTGCGGTTGAACGGCTCCAGCGAGCCGTCACGCTTTGCGACCATGAGCATCGGGCGCTCAACACATTCATAGGTATTGAATCTTTTGCCGCATTTTGTACAGCAGCGGCGACGCTTCTTTTTCCCTTCGACGGAACGGGAATCAATGACCTTGGTATCCTCTTCGCCGCACCACGGGCAACGCATAGGACATGCTCCTTTCCTTTATTTTGTTCTACATTCTCTGTCCGGCTTCTGCCGGTTTCTTTATGTTTTTTCTGCAATGCGGATCAGGCGTTCTATCTTTTGCCAGTCCTCTGCAAGCTCGGCGGTACTGCCGAATGCCTCACGGTAAAGCTCCAGCGTCACAGCGCCGTCAAAGCCCTGTGCACGAAGCGAGGATAAAAACTGCGTGATCTGAAATCTGCCTTTGCCGATCCGGAGACAGTCTCCCAGATCGCCGTGATCGCTCAGATGCACATGCACGATATGTTTTCCGAGCAGCCGCACGGCTTCATCAATGCTCATGCCTGCGCGGACTGCCTGTTTTGTATCAAATGTCAGCCTTGCCTCATCGCCGAGGATGCGGCAGAATTCCTTGAGGAATTTCAGGCTCTGGCTCTCAAAAAGATGTACATTTTCCTGCGTGACCGTCACGCCGAATTTCTTTGCGGTCTCTGAGAGCAGATGAAACCGCTCGCAGTAGATCTCGGTTGTCACCCTGCCGGGATTGGAGCCGTGCAGGACATAATATTTTGCACCGGCACGCTGCATCAGCTCAAAGACCGGCTTTGCCTCATCGAGGAAGTCG
>CAMHUJ010000370.1 GCA_946188175.1 uncultured Ruminococcus sp. | reverse complement strand
AAAAACAGATATTATCAAGGCAGAGCGCGGATTATCAACAATCTCGTGCGAGCAGTTCCCGCTTTTGTATAATTCTCCAATGATTGTGAGTTTTGCTTGAAATTATCTTTTCATTATGCTATAATATATGGTGTATAAGACTGCACGAAATCCCGTCAGATCATAGAAAAACCCCATGTGCAGCTCTGTTATATCATTTAATAGAAAAGGATGTGAATGGATCCGTGAATTCCTTTGAAGAGGTCTATGAAGCAGTCAAGGAATACTGCACAAAGGACGGCAAAGTCGGTGATATTGCAAAGAAACTCTGGCTGGATACGCTGAAGCCCGCGCGTCTGGAGGGATCAGACGCTGTTTTTTATTGCGCTTCCGATTTTCAGCGCACCGTTGTCACGAATAACTATGCCCATTTGCTACAGGACGGCTTTGCACAGATCCTCGGATTTCCGGTCAGCCTGCGCCTGATCGTTCAGGAAGGCGACGAAACTGCCGATGCGGCAGAACAGGACCGTCAGACCGGCGAAGCACTCGAAAAAACCTCGAAGGACGGCGAATATGCCTATACCTTTGATACGTTCATCGTCGGCGGCTCCAACCAGTTCGCCTATGCTGCATGCACCAGCATTGCGCGCGGCGACGGCAACGGCAATACCTATAACCCGCTCTTTATCTACGGTCCGTCCGGTCTCGGCAAGACGCATCTGCTGACCGCGATCTCCCATGAAATGAAAAAGCGGAATCCGGAGCTGAAGATTATCTACGTCACCGGCGAGACCTTCACGAATGAACTGATCGAGGCAATCGGCAAAAAGGATACCTCCGAATTCCACGAGAAATACCGCAGCGCCGATGTTCTGCTCGTCGATGATGTTCACTTTATCAGCGGCAAGGACCGCACACAGGAGGAATTCTTCCATACCTTCAACATCCTGCATGCAGCAGGAAAACAGATCGTTCTGACCTCGGACCGTCCGCCGAAGGATATCAAAATCCTCGAGGACCGCATCCGCACGCGCTTTGAATCCGGTCTGATCACCGATATCTCCATGCCGGATTTCGAGACCAGAGTCGCAATCATCCGCCGCAAGGCAGAGCTGCTTGATCTCAATATTCCGGATGATGTTGCAGAATTTATCGCAAACCGCCTCAAGACGAATATCCGTCAGCTCGAAGGCGCCGTCAAGCGGCTCAAGGCACTCAAGAGCCTTGCAGACTCCGCACCGTCGCTTTCCATGGCACAGAGCGTCATCCGCGACATTCTGACGGACGAGCAGCCGACACCGGTCACGGTGGAAAACATCATTCAGGAGGTCTCGAACCTCTACGGCGTCACTGCGGAGGATATCCGCTCGAAGAAGCGTTCGCAGCAGATTTCCAATGCAAGAAAGGTCGCAATCTATCTGGTGCACGATATTACGCAGATGACACTTGCCGCAATCGGCGAGGAATTCGGCAACCGCGATCACTCCACAATCGTCTATGCCGTGAAGTATGTCGAGAAGAATATGAAGAAGGATACGAACCTCCGCGACGCGATCGAGACCATTACAAAAACCATTCGTGACGGTTCCGGAAAATAATTCCGAAAGTTTTTCCACTTGTTTGTGCAAGTGTCCGATTCTGTCAAAACGGATCGGATTTTTCCAAAATCAACGCACCGGAAAATTTACAGAATGATTGCAGAGAGCATATGTTTCATTTTCCGGTCTTTCAACACCTGTTGAAAACTTCGTTGAAAAGCGAGGGCGCAGATTCGAGATTTTTTCGTTTCAGTGTGGTCAGATTGTGGAAAACAAGCGAATATACTCCGAGTATTCACAGTTTCAACCAAGTTTTCAACATTTTTTCAGCCGTCTTCCACTCTTTTCACCGTTACAGAATTGTTACAAACCGCTTTCCACTTCCCCACATTTTTTCAAATTCATGCGGTGGAAAATACTGCCGGAATATCACGGGACGGTTTCAGCGCATACACGCCGAATTCGGTTTCCCGTCAATTCGCTTTGCACTTTTCAACCGGCTCTCCTACTCCTTCTAATTATTACCTATTATGTAAAGATGAAGGTTCGCTGTCTGCATATCCCCTTCGGGATGTGAATTGTGGAAACAGTCAGCGGCCCAAGAAAGGGAATGCTGTTTATGAAATATACCTGTCAGAAATCGGATCTTTGTGAAGTGCTGCCGAATGTTGCAAAAGCAGCAAGTGCCAAAACACCTATGGAGGCACTCAGCGCAATCTGCCTGCGTGTTTCCGGTCAGGAGCTGGAGCTGACCGGCTATGACCTCGAGCTCGGCATCCGGACACAGATTCCGGCAGCCGTCGAGGAGGAGGGCGTTGTCCTGACCGACAGCCGCCTGTTTGCAGAGCTTGTCCGCAGAATGCCAGACGGAGTTTTGCAGATCGAAACAGACGATCATCTGAAAATTACGATCACCGGCGGCGGCACATCCTGCCAGCTTCCGGGTATGCGTGCGGACGAATATCCCGATCTGCCCGATATCGAGCAGGAGCAGGGTGCAGTGATCCCGCAGAGTCTGCTGAAAAATATGATCGATCAGACAATCTATGCTGTTTCGCTTGATGAGACAAAGCCGATCTTTACCGGTGAGCTCATCGAAATGGCAGACGATGCACTGAATATCGTTGCACTCGATAACTACCGCATGGCACTGCGCACGGAACCGCTTGCCGGTCAGGAGCCGATGAAGTTTGTCGTTCCGGCAAAGGCGCTGCGCGAGATCGAGCATCTGCTCGGCGATGATGAAAAGAACGAAAATCCGTGCAAAATCCGTCTCGATCAGCATCATGCGATGTTTGAGATCGGGCATTATATCGTATATACCAGACTGCTCGCAGGCGATTTTATCAACTATCGCCGCAGCATTCCGGAGAATACCAAGACCGAGGTCACGCTCAGCCGCCGCGAGCTCATGGACAGTCTCGAGCGCTGCGGTCTGCTGATCTCCGAGAAGAATAAGACGGCGGTGCGCTTCCAGTTTGAGGAGGACCGCGTCCTGATCAGCTGCCAGAATGTCGTCGGCAGCGTCGATGATCAGCTTTCCTGTGATATGAACGGCGAAAAAATGGTCATCGGCTTCAATAACCGCTATCTGCTCGATGCCGTGCGCGCCGTGCAGAGCGACAAAGTGCGTCTGTTCCTGACGGCTGCCGACCGTGCGGTCAAGATCATGGAGGCAGACGGCGACGGCTCGGTCGCAATCATCATGCCGGTTCAGGTCCGGAGATAACTGAATCATTCGGGGGAACAGTATGGAAACCATGCATGTAACCATAAAAACGCCGTTTATCAAGCTGGATCAGCTGATGAAGCT
>CAMHUJ010000369.1 GCA_946188175.1 uncultured Ruminococcus sp. | reverse complement strand
GCACCTGTACTGCCTGAGGTTATATTTTTATCTTATTTATTGGATTTATAGGAGGATTAAACAGTGAGAAAGGGAAATTTGAAAAAGGCGTGCAGCTTCGCGCTGGCGCTCTGTCTGCTGACGCAGATGCCGCCGGTTATACCGGGACAGTCAGGCGGACAGATCGTACAGGCTGCGACTGTCTACAACAACGCCAAGGTTGCAAGCGTAACCGGAGAAGGGGATGCCGTCATCCGCGGCGGCCGTGAGGCTGTTATTTATGATTCAGACCGGAAATCCAATGTGCTTTCGCTCGGCGGCGGCGCATTCGGTTCGGGCTGGCTCCAGCTGCCGGAGCTGTTCAAATCCGGCTGCAAGGACGGTTTTGCGATCAAGATGCGGATCAAGCTGGATTCATCCGCAGCGCAGTATTCGAGAATCTTCCAGTTTGCGCCGATTGCATTCGGCAGCGGCAATTCCTCCAGCTACAGCTCGGCGGATATTTCCATGGACCTGAACAACAAGACGGCGTTCCGTGCGAGTATCTTTGCCGGCAAGGACGGTACTGAGAATGACAATAAGCACCGTTCGATCTTTACGCTCAGCGCAGCGCCGGATACAGACTGGCATGAGCTTGCTGCGGTTTACAGACCGACGGGCGCATCCTATTATCTTGACGGCGAGGAACTGTCCAAGTCCGGCGAGGGTGCCGATGATCTCGCTGCAACCTGTGCCAGCCTGTTCGGTGAGGGCTTGCTTTCCTCGTATACCTACTGCGGCATCGGTCATTCGCTCTACAATGACAACGATCTGCGTGCAAAGATCGACGACGTGGAGTTCTATGCCTATCCGATCACGATTTCAAACGGTCCTGATCAGCTGAAGCCGGTGGAACCGACGCTTTATTACACCTTTGAGGAGGATACGATCACCGAGGGTGAGCCTTCCGCTGATCCGGAAAGCGGCCGTGCGCCGGATGGTACCGCGCTGACGAGTGTTCCGTCCTTGCAGGCGGTTTCGCCGGACGGCACACTGACCGCAAAATTCTGGCGAGACGGCAACGGCAGATACTATTATTCTGTCAACAAGATGAGCGAGGGCATTGAGTCTGTCGTGATTCAGCCGTCCCGTCTCGGTCTTGTAACGAATACCGAGGATTTGTCAAGCGGCTTCGGCACCGATCCTGCCGGTACCGTCAAGGAGTATGACGAGACCTACAAGATGCCTTACGGCAAGCATATGACAATCCGCAACCACTATACGGAGGTTACTGACCGTCACGCTCCGTGCCTATGACGACGGTGTCGGCGTCCGCTACGGACTCAACCACGGCGCTTCGATCAAGGAGGAGCAGACGCAGGTTATGTTCCCGGGCAACTGCACTTTCTGGGGCAACTGGCCGAACAATACCTATGAGTGGGATATGGTCGAGCTGCCGCGCGACCGTGCAAATGAAACGAATGCAACTTACTCCTGCCCGTATACCGGCGTGATTGACGGTCATTTCTGGGTCACGGTCACCGAGGCAAATGTCTTCAACGAGGAAACGCCGTACTGTGCAGGCGCATTGCAGTTTGTCGGCAATTATCACAGTCTGCGCTATAAGGGTGGTCAGAAGGTCAGAGGCATCTCCTTTGACAAGGCGTTCCAGACACCGTGGCGTGCAGTTGTGATCGGCGATTCGCTCAATCAAATGGCGTCGAGCGAGCTGGTTCTCAACCTGAATCCGCCTTCCAGACTGGAGGATACCAGCTGGATCAAGCCTGGCAAGATGACATGGTCGTGGTGGAGCAGCGGCGGTGATTCGCCGGTTGAATACCATACGCAGAAGGATTACATTGACTTCGCCGCAGAGAACGGCTGGGAATATGTCACCGTTGACTTCGGCTGGGCGATGTGGGACGACAGTGCCGCAAAGATCAAGGAGCTGTGTGATTACGGCGCTGAGCGGGGCGTCGGCATCTGGCTCTGGTACGGTGTCAACAATACCGGTCACAGCGGCTACAAGGACAGCCAGGGACATCCGGCTTACCCGTATTACTCGCTGCTCGACGAAGCAACGATCAAGCGTGAATTCGAGCGCGTCAGCGGGCTCGGCGTCAAGGGCGTCAAGGTTGACTACTACGAAAGCGATACGCAGGAGACCATGAAGCAGATGTATCTCTGCGCGACGATTGCAGCGCAGAACAAGCTCATGGTCCTGTTCCACGGCTGTACGCTGCCGCGCGGCGAGAGCCGCACCTATCCGAACGTCGTTTCGTTTGAGGCAATCAACGGCACTGAGTATTACAAGTGGTTCACGAGCCCGTCGCTCCAGAACCGTGTATCCTATACCTTTACGAGATGCGTTGCCGGTTCCGCTGACTTCACGCCGACCGGTATTCCGGTTCTGAACAGCAAGGCGACCGCAGGCTTTGCGCTTGCCGATGTTGTCACGATTGAATCGGGTCTCCAGCACTTCGCACATTCCGTTTATACCTATGAGGGTTCCTCGGCGCTGCCGTTCCTGAATGATGTTCCGGTCGTCTGGGACGATATGAAGGTGCTCGACGGCAGACCGATGCAGTTCAATGTCACGGCACGCCGCAACGGCAATAACTGGTATATCGGCGCATCGACGATCTCCGCACGCAAGATCAGCGTGAAGCTCTCCGAGCTGATCGACGACGACGGTACCTACAATGCCTATATCTTCCATGATAATGCAAACGGCAGCGACCTTGAAGTCACCGTGAAGAACGGTCTGACGAAGAAGGACGTCATTGAGCAGAGCCTGCTTGCAAACGGCGGCTGCGTCATGAAGATCACGAAGGGCTCCATGAAGCTCACGACCCCGTATTCCAACTATCTCAGCTATGAAGCTGAAAAGGCAAAGATCGGCGGCGGCGCGAAGGTCACCGGCGGCAAGGACGGCAGATACAGCTCCAACGGCGCATACGTCGGCTATATCGGCGGAAATTCCAGAGGCGATGTCACGTTCGACAGCGTGACCGCTCCGGCAGACGGCGAGTACACGCTGCGTATTTACTACGTTTCCGGTACACCGCGCAGCGTCAAGGTCGATGTGAACGGCACATTCGCAACGAAGCTGGATAACTGCTACGCAAACAAGAACGACTGGACCGGCATCGCTGCCAAGAATGTTCAGGTAACGCTGAAAGCAGGCAAGAATACGGTCAGATTGTATAACGATCAGGGCGACGGTCCGTCGATTGACCGTATCGCACTGGCGATTCCGAATGAGGAGGTCCTCGCAGGCGACATGAACTTTGACGGCATCGTCAATGCAGTTGATCTGACGCTGCTCAAGCGCGGTCTGATGAACGGCTTTACCGGCTCCAAGGAGGAGCATGC
>CAMHUJ010000368.1 GCA_946188175.1 uncultured Ruminococcus sp. | reverse complement strand
AATATCGTCACTGTGAAACGATGCATATTCCCTGTCTTTCTCCGTGTCCCGGACCCAGCAGCCGATTCCGCACCAGACTTCCGCGGCGTCGCCGTAATGTACCAGATAGACATTATTCACCGAGCCGAGGATCGTGCCGTGGTAATAGCGGATAAATTCAGCAGTTGTCATTGTCCTGCCTCCTCCTTTTCCTTTCCGGGTTCACCCTTCCGCTCTATTATACCGCAGAAACACGGTATGCGTCAAGTATTATTTTTGCATGATCGAATGCGAGCCCGTCATTTTCGAGAAGCTCTGTACCGTCCGGTGTGACACGCAGCTTGGCGGTCAGCGTTTTTGCGTCATTGCGGAGCGTCAGCATATAGGTATCTTCCTTCTGCACGACCTGCACCGTGAACCATTTTGCGTCAATCGCATCGTCGCCGCTCAGGACATGTGCCTGTGCCGGATCGACTGCCGCGGTATAGGCTGCGCTGATCACTCTGCCGCGCGGGTCGCGTGCGACGGCGCTGTAATTGCCGACGGGCAGCAGCCGGATATTCTCTACACCGGTTTCCTCTTTGAGCTCTCTTGCGGCAGCCTGTTCGAGGGTCTCATCGCTGCGCAGGAAGCCGCCGGGCAGTGCCCAGTGATTCATATAGGGGTGATCGCCTCTGCGGATCAGCAGAATCTGCTTTGCATCGGGCTGCTGTGCAAATACGGCGATATCGACCGCGAGCGACGGGCGGAAATAATTGTCGATGTTATAGGCATCGAGGAACAGCCTCTCATCATTTTCCTCGCCGAGGGATTTTGCAGCGAATGCGGTTTTCAGCTCCTCCTTGGAGCGCGGCGAATAGAACAGCGGAATGACGCCGTTGATATTGTCCGCACCGCGCGGCGTCAGATACAGTCTGCCGTCACGCAGCTCCATGAGCTTGTTTTGCAGCACGAATTCCACTTCATCGCGGAAGTATTCGCAGAAATCAAGCCCGAAGCGCGCCTTGAATGCCGCCAGATCGACAAAGGCAAAATAGAACGCGACGGAAACCATTTTTGCAATGCTTTCCTCCTTCGGCAGCCGGTAGATATCCTGAACCGGCAGTCTGCCTTCACGGATTGCAGTTCTGTAGCGCTCCATGCGTTTTTCCGCCGCGCCGAGATTATAGGCGAGATAATCCATACCGAAGGACTGCGCGCCGAGTCCCATGCCGACATACGGCGTGCCGTAGATCACGCGCTTGGTCAGGTAGTCGCTGGTGCCGTAATCGTCCGGCACTCTGCTGAATGTATTTTTGCCGACATTTGCGATGTAGCCGCTGTCGGTCAGAATCGAATAGGCGAGGCGGTACTGATACACGGCCTTATAGATCGACACGCCGCCTGCCTCGCTCTCGATCTTCGTGCCCTTATAGCGGTTGCGGTAGAGCGTGATGTGCTCCGGCGCCAGCCCGACTGCATAACGGAGCGTATTGCCGAAATCGGCGTCGGTCTGATAGAGGAAGCCGTACATCAGGTCGATATTGAAGCTCTGAAATCCCGCCTTGCGGATATTGGCAACTGCCTTTTCATAGACCGAAGCGGAGCCCTCTCTGCCGAGCGCATTCAGCAGCTTTTCGGAGACCGTCTGCACGCCCATGCTGATTCTGCGGTAGCCGAGATCATAGAGCGCCTGAATCTTCTCCGGCTCATTTGCCGCAATGACGGGCGTTGTCTCGACGCTGAATACCGTCCCCGGCTCGATGTCAAACAGGGTATTGACCGCGTCGGTGATGCGCCTGAGATTGCGCACCGACAGCTTTGCCGGTGTGCCGCCGCCGAGATCATAGCCGACAATCTTCTTGCCTTTGAGGATTTCCGCATACATCTGCATTTCCTTCAGCAGCAGATCGACATATTCATCCTCGATATTGTCATCGGTGTGCTCCAGAACGACGTATTCGCAGAATTTGCAGCGCTGCTTGCAGAACGGAACGTGGATATACAGCGACAGTGCATCTGCCTTCTGCCATTCGCTGACGACAAAATCATGGATTTCATCGCGGTTGTTCAGCCGGTACTGCATAAAGGAATGCGGTGTCAGCGGATACGCCGTATTGGCATAGTGGTGATAAAGCAAGCCTGTTTCAAATACTTCTCTGCAATTCATAATAAGCCCTCCTGTTTCTCAGTATTGGTATGCATAGAGACCGAAAATGCACATGCAGTATTCGCCGAATGCGAACAGGCGGCGTCTGCCGTTGATTGTCACCGCGGTGACAGGAAACTCATGAATTTCGCCGTGCAGCGGGTCTTTCACACGCACCTTCTGACCGGTGCTTTCCCATTTGTAATCATAGAGATTGACGCCGAAGCACATCAGTTCCTTTTCGCAGCCGCTCATGCCGGATTCCACATGTACCCAGCCGGGCGTCGGCTGCTTGAAGCCGGTTTTCTTCTGCTGATTCGCGCCGCCTGTGCGTGCTTCCCATTTCTTCGTATGTGCCATTTTGATCCCTCCGATCATTTTTTTCGCTTGTAGAGTCTTGCCGGACGGTGTCCCTCGCCGCGGACATATTCGTCTGTTTCCTCGACATATGCGCTGACCATGCGGCGGAAATTTGCCGGCAGGATTGAGACATTCATGATCGTTTCCTGCACCTTCTGCATCGCGGTCAGTGTAAATGTCTCCGGCAGGAAATCGAATACGGCGTCATAGTTTTTTGCCTCCTCACGCAGTGCCGAGAGTGCGGCGGCGATGATCGCGGCGTGGTCGAATGCCAGACCGCCGCTTTCGAGGATGCGGAAGGATGTGCGTCCGAAGCAGGTTTTCTCCGCCGCAAGCACAGCCTCCAGCCGGATGTCTTCATATTCCAGCGTCAGGTGATAGTTCCCGTCCTCGGAACAGGTGAAGCTGACGGCAAACCACTGCGCATCCGCGGCATCGTCGCAGCCGGTCTGCTTCACGGACTCCTCACTGATAACCGACGCATATGCGTTTGAAATGATCCAGCCGCGCGGGTCACGCTCCGGCTCGCTGAATACGCCGACCGGCATGATCGAGACCGGCTTGACCGTTGTCTCCTCCTCGATTTCGCGCAGGGCACATTCCTCGACGGTCTCGCCCTTCTGCAAAAATCCGCCCGGCAGTGCCCACATATCCCTGAAAGGATGCGCACCGCGCCGGATGAGCAGCAAAAGCAGCTTGTTCTCCGGATTTTTGCGGTAGCTGGTTTTGTCCTCCGTGCGGATCATGAATGCGGCGACGTCTGCGGTCACGGACGGGCGCTCATAATCCTCAATATGATAATTTGACAGGAATTCTTTTTCGGTATCCATACCGTTTTCCTCCTCTGTTATTTCTATAATGATAATAACATAACATG
>CAMHUJ010000367.1 GCA_946188175.1 uncultured Ruminococcus sp. | reverse complement strand
CCGAAGCAAACCGCTTTACATACGGCGATATCGGATGCGGCTTCTGGGACATCGGCACACGGGAACAGGAAACCGGCAGGACATACCGGATTCCGGGCGAACAAACCTATGACACGGTCTGGAATCTGCGCGAACATGAAACGGATTTTCGCTTCAAAGCAAATGCACTCTATGCGCTGATTGGGCTGCTCGACCGCATTCACTATGAAAACCGGTATCTGCCGCTGTCTGCATTTAAAGGCGACGGAATCGGAGCCGGTCCGGTCATCCTGCCCGACGACTATATCACCGCACCGGAAGACCGCTTTGCATTCCGCGAGAATCCGCAGGCGTATGAATGGACATTCCGGCTGCATAATTCCTACTGATCCACATTTTATACAAGGAGTATTTTGATTATGAAACTACGTAAAACAGGCAGTATTCTGCTTGCAATTATCATAAGCATGACACTGGTCTCCTGCGGCGGCAGCAAACCGAAGCCGGAGCTGACCGTCGAATCCTACACCGAATTGCAGACCGTCCAGAAGCTGCCGCCGGTCAATATCGCAGGCGCAAACCGTTTCTCGTATCCGGCGACGTTCAAATCCCTGAGTCCGAAATTCTCGGTTGATCCGGAGGCATCCGATTTCAGCTTTTCCCCGCAGGGCGAAGTCACCGCAACGCTGCTCTATGACGGCTGTGCATGCGGCACGATCAAGCTGCAAAACTGTCCCTCGAAGGATACCTACAGCTCCGGTCTGATCAGCGAGATCTGCTTCCGCGATCTCGGAATCAGCGCGCTGCCCGCACCGGCACTGTTTCCGGTCTGCTTCAACGGCGTCACGATCGGCACGAACGCTGCGGATTTCAAGGAAAAAACCGGCATCGAACTCGGCGCGACCGGCGCTGAAATCGCAACCTCGCATCATATCATCCAGTTCAAAGGTTCCCCTGCGGAGGGCGTCACCGCGATCACGCTGATCAGCGCAGACTGATTCCGCATCATAGAAAATCCACGCAGAAAGGCGGTATTCCTATGACTATGACCATTGACCGTTTTGAAGGCGACTATGCCGTTCTCGAAATCCGGGAGGAGACCGGCGAGGTGCTTTACAAGAATCTTCCGGCAAGCTGGCTGCCCGACGATGCAGCAGAAGGCGATGTGCTCGTCAAGACTGCCGAGGGCTACGCAATCGACACGCTCGAAACCGAAAAGCGCCGTGCTGCGGCAGCCGAAAAGCTCGGCGGATTGCAGCGCTGATATGCACAGCAATATTATTATAGTCGGCGGCGGCGCATCGGGGATGTTCGCCGCTGTCACGGCAGCGCGCAGAGGCAGATCGGTGCTGCTGCTCGATGCAAACGACCGCCTCGGGCATAAGCTCTCGATCACCGGAAAAGGACGCTGCAACGTCACAAACGACTGCGATCCCGATACGCTGATGCAGAATATCCCGCGCAATCCAAGGTTTCTGTATTCGGCCTTTTCGCGCTGCACACCGGCGGATGTCATGGCATTTTTCGAGTCCGCAGGCGTTCCGCTCAAGACCGAGCGCGGCAGGCGCGTCTTTCCGCAGAGCGACAGCGCAAAGGACATCGTTCAGGCACTGATACATGAAATGCGGAAGGAAAATGTGCGTATCTATGACCATTCCCGCGTGACAGAGCTGCTGATTTCCGGCGAATGCTGCACCGGTGTCCGGCTCGAAAACGGCGCAGAGCATACCGCAGACGCCGTACTGCTCGCAACGGGCGGCATGAGCTATCCGCTGTCCGGCTCGCGCGGCGACGGCTACAAGCTGGCGCAGCAGGCAGGGCATACGGTCATTGCGCCGCAGCCTTCGCTGATTCCGCTGGAAACCGCAGAGCATGACCCGCAGGAGATGCAGGGGCTCTCGCTGAAAAATGTCACGCTGACCGTCCGGCAGGGCAAGAAAGTCATATTCTCCGAGCTCGGCGAGATGCTGTTCACGCATTTCGGTGTCTCGGGGCCGCTGGTACTCTCAGCAAGCTGCATGCTCGACCCGCAGAAGCTCTCCGACTGCCTGCTGACGATTGACATGAAGCCGGCACTCACGCCGGAACAGCTCGATCTCCGCATTCAGCGCGATTTTACAGAGCAAAAGAACAAGGATGCGGCAAACGCCGTCCGCGGACTGCTGCCTGCATCCATGATTCCCGTAATGCTGCGCCGCGCCGGTATATCGCCGGAGAGAAAGGTGCATGATATTACAAAGGCAGAGCGTGCGGCGCTCGTCAGCGCGGTCAAGGGCTTCACGCTGCATCCGACGGCAATGCGCCCGATTGCCGAAGCGATCATCACACGCGGCGGCGTCTCGGTGCGCGAGGTCAATCCGAACACCATGGAATCAAAGAAGATACGCGGATTATACTTTGCAGGTGAGCTGCTGGACGTCGATGCGTTCACCGGCGGCTATAATCTGCAAATCGCATTTGCAACCGGCTTTGCAGCGGGCTCCGCGATGTAATTCCGAAACATAATTTCACTGACAGAAAGGCTATTATCATGGATTCAAAACAGATTTTCGGCATCATTCTCCTCTCAACCCTTCTGATATTCGGCATCAGCTTTGTCTTCGGCTTAGCCGCCGCAGGCATCGCATCGCTCCGTGAACGCAAGCGCCGGATCGAAGCGCGCGCCAAAACCGCCGCAAGCTATTCAGCAGACGGCGTCATTCTCGATGCACAGCTTGTGCAGGATTCGCCCGTCATGCCGAGCCTGCTGCACTATAAGTATTCGATCCGCTATGCCGATACCGAAGGCGCACTGCACCGCGCACTGATCGGCATTACGACCGGCACCCCGCTGCATTATGCACCGGGTGAGGCGATCCCGCTGCATATTTTCCAGCAGTCCGTGATCGTGCCGGACGCCGAGGCGTTCAATCCGCAGCGCTGCGCAACCGGCAGAATCGACTGCCCTGTCTCATTCCGCAAATGGCTCGACAAGCCGATTGACGAGACCGGAACGGTCATGCTGGCGCACGATTATCAGGCGCTCTCCGATGATCTGGAAAAGAAAATCAAATCGCTTCAAACCGCAGGCTGGCTCTGGCTGACCGGCAGCGGCATCGGGCTGATTCTCTGCATCTGCGCCGGAATCGCGCTCGTACTGGAATTCTGATACATTTGTTTCACCGAAAGGAAGGTTTCAGTTCCCCCATGCTCGATAAAATCATCATCCGCGGTGCCAGAGAGCATAATCTGAAAAATGTCAATCTGGAGATTCCGCGTGACAAGCTCGTTGTATTCACGGGGCTTTCGGGCTCCGGCAAATCCTCGCTCGCATTTGATACGATCTATGCAGACGGACAGCGGCGCTATATGGAGTCGCTGTCCTCTTATGCGCGGCAGTTTC